>NZ_AEWE02000025.1:0-34776 GCF_000190455.2 Pseudomonas sp. TJI-51 | reverse complement strand
CTCCCACAGGTACAGCGCAGGCCTCAAGAACTGCAAGGTCTTGGTAGGAGCGGCCTTGTGTCGCGATGGGCTGCGCAGCAGCCCCAATCAGTGTGACATCACACACAAGTGAACAACATTACGGTAAACCGGCGCTTGAATGCGTTCTGCTCAGCGAATGCCGGACTGGCGCAGCGCCGCCGGTTGGAAATCGGCTTTGCTGGCACTGAAGCCGAAGTCATAAGCACGCTTCTCTTCGTTCTTCATACCTAGCGCCAGGTAACGACCAGACTGCAGGTCGTAGATGGCCTCCAGGGTGTACCACGGTACCTCGACATTGTAGTAAGGCTGGGCATGCGCCTCGGACACGCGCCACAGCTGGCCACGGCCATCGTACTGGTCGATCACTGCGGCCTGCCAGGTGTCTTCGTCGATGTAGAAGTCACGCTTGGCGTAGATGTGCCGCTGCCCCGGCTTCAGTGTGGCGACCACATGCCAGACACGGCGCAGCTCATAACGGGCCAGGTCCTGGTTGATGTGCCCGGCCTTGATGATGTCGGTGTACTTGAGCTTGGGGTCATCGAGCTTGAAGGCGTTGGAGGCGATGTACAGCTCCTTCTTGCCCTCCAGCTTCCAGTCATAGCGGTCTGGCGCGCCGTTGTACATGTCCAGGTTGTCCGACGTGCGCAGGCCATCAGCGGCGGTACCCGGGCCGTCGTACGACACCTGTGGCGCCTGGCGCACTCGGCGCTGGCCGGCGTTGTAGATCCAGGCCTTGCGCGGATCCTTGACCTGGTCGAGGGTTTCGTGCACCAGCAGTACGGTACCGGCCAGGCGCGCCGGGGCGGTAACTTCCTGCTTGAAGTAGAACAGGATGTTGCCCGGGTTGTTCGGGTCGTAATCCTTCATCTTGTCGCGGAAGACGAACTGGTCGGAAAAGTACACGGGGTTGAAGGAGCCGTTCTGTTGCGGGGTGGCCTGGGTAACCAGGCGGCTGACGCTGCCACCCCGGTAGCGGGTGATATGGTTCCAGATCACCTCCAGGCCGCTTTTCGGAATGGGGAACGGTATCGCGGTGCGGAAGTTGCTCAGGCCGTTGCCGCCTTCCACCAGGGTGGTCTTGGTGGCGTTCTCCTTGATGGCGGCGAACACGTCGGCAGGCACAGTGGAACCGCGGTGGGTCTTGAATACCGGGATCTTGAAGGTGTCCGGGTAACGCTTGAGCATGGCCATCTGGCCTGGCGAGAGCTTGTCCTTGTACTGCTCGGCGTTTTGCGCAGTGATGGTGAACAGTGGCTTCTCACTGCCGTACGGGTCGGACAGGAAGCCTTTGCCATCGACGCTGCCTGCGGTTTTCGACAAGGGCTGCCATGGGCCGATCGAACCATCGGCGTTACCGGCCTTTTCGGCGCCCATCGGGGTCAGCGTGCTACCCAGCTTGGCCGCCTCGTCGGCGGATACCGCAGCCATGACGCTGGTCGCCAGCAGGGACAGGCTCAGCACACCGGCTTGCAGCAGACTTCTGGTCTTGTTCATGTCGTGTTGTCCTGGATCTGTGGGCTTAGAAGTTCACGCCGAAGCTGAGGGCGACAAAGTCGCGGTCATCCACGGTGCTGTACTTGCCGTCGAAGAAGTTGGTGTACGACAGACTCGCCGTGTAGGTGTTCTGGTACTCGGCGTCCAGGCCCAGGCTGACTGCCTTGCGGCCTTCCTCGAAGTTGCCGCCAGGGCCTGGCGAATAGCCCGACACGTCGTGCGACCAGGCCACGCTCGGTTTCAGGTTGACCCCGGCGAACACGTCGTTGTAATCCCAGATCACGCGGGCGCGGTAGCCCCACGAAGTGCTGGTGGTGTAGCCGTCGTTCTCGCACTTGCGGTTCAGGTTGGCGGTGGAGGCACCCGCACCCGCGCCGGCGATGGTGCTGCTGTTGAGTGCCTGGCAGGTATCTGCGCCGCCGGTGGCGGGCAGCGGGCCTGGGCCGAATACCGGGTCACGGCCGTAACGGGTATCGTGCGCGTTCTCCAGGCCACCGACGTGGGTCACACCCAGCTCGCCGACCACGGTCATGCGGCTGGCGCCCATCACCTGGTCGAAGAAGTGCGTGAGGGTCGTCTGGAACTGAGTGATCTCCTTGCGACGGTAGCCATGCAGGTCCTGGCCAGGGGTGCCTGTCAGCAGCGAGGCGTTGCTCAATGCGCCACCAATCGGGCGAACCCCGGCAAACAGGATGTCCGTGGTATTGAGCTGCACCGGTGCGTTGGGCCGGTAGCTGATTTCGCCGCTCCAGGCGGTGCCAGTGGGCAATGTGGTGGAGAAGCTCAAGCCATACAGGCGAATGTCTTCCGGGTATTCGACGAAGTACTCGGAATTGCCGGCCACGATCAGCGGCGCCAGCGCCCGCAGTTGCGCAGGCAGCGCGCTGAGCCCTGCAAATACCGAAGGTGCGGCCCCTGTGGCGCTGAAGATTGGCGCACGGCTGTGGTAGTTCATGAAGTAGGCACCGAACTCGGTGTCCAGCGGCTCGAACATGTAGCGCATGGCCACACCGAACTGCCCGCTGTCACGCGCATCGCGGTCGGCACCACGCCGCACCATCACGCCCTCTTCGTTGATGTTCACGCCGCGCGTGGCAAGAAACTGCTGGGCGGCGCCCGGTACCGTGCGGCTGCTGTTAAGCACGCGTAGGTTGTCGGTACAGCCATCGGCGATGATGTCGGGTTGCGAGAAGAACGTGCCGCAGTTGTCGACGACCGTCTGGTCCCACTCCAGCTGATAGAAGGCCTCGGCCGACAGGTTGTCGGTCAGGCTCTGGGAGATGTAGAACATGTTGACCGGAATCAGGCCTTCCTTGATCTCGGCACCCGGGCGGCGGAACGCCGACACGTCGATGGGGTTGATCGCGTTGATGCCGCCACCGATGAAGGTACTTTCGCCCCAGCTGACCACCTGCTTGCCGAGGCGAACCGAGCCCGGCTGATCACCGATCGAGTAGTTGTGGTAGACGAAGGCGTCGAGCAGTTCGGCGCCGGACGATTTAGCCCCCTCCTTGCGGTTGGAATCGCTGATGTCCTTGAACTCGCGACCTTCGTCCTTCAGCTCGAAGTCATACCAGTACTTGCCGCGCACGAAAACGCCGGTATCACCGTACTTGAGCTCCAGGTCGTGGATACCCTTGAAGATCTTGGAGAAGGTTTCGCCCTTCTTGAAGTTCAGGTGACCGTCGTCGGAGGTCTGCGACAGGCCCTTGCCGCCGTTGTTCACCCCGATCAGGTTCCGGTTGGGGTTGGCGGTCGACCAGCTGGCGCCAATGGAGAGCGACGAGTCGAACTGGCCTTCGATTTCACCGATGTTGAAACTGACAGCGAAAGCAGGACTTGCGAGCGTGGAAGCGATGCTGACGGCCAAGGGCAGCTTGGCCCGGCGCCAGAACGGATTTGCAGATTTCATCGACGCTACTCCATGTACTTTATTGTTATGGCAGTGAGTCCTTTCAAGAACGGCCCGAGTGACCGGTTTGCAGGCTTGCGCCTGCGGCGGCACGGCTAGCGCGTGACGCCCTCCCCCATTCCTGAAAATCCCCTGGCCCCGACTATAGCCAGCAAGGCACAGGCGCTTGATCCCTCTAAAGTGTGATTTGCGCTCCGTGCCAACCACTCGTTGGGTTTTTTCCTTGATCGCGTGCTGGCAGTGCTCAAGGATGGCGCATTTTTACCATTTGGCAAGGCGCCAGCCGCTCTAGAACGCGGGTCGCGTTCTGTCGCACGCGACCCGCCCCGGGTTTACAGGGTGGACAGGAAGGCGCTGTTGCTAGCCTGCCACTGCACGATGTCCTGGCGTATGCGCTTCTTGTCCAGCTTGCCGACACTGGTCTTGGGAATTTCAGTAACAACGGCGATCTGGCTGGGAATCGCCCATTTGTTGATATGGCCTTGCTCGACGAACGGCTTGAGGTGGTCCTTCAGCGCTTTCGCATCGATCGCCATGCCCTCGCGCACCACCAGCAGGGCAAACGGGCGCTCGCCCCACTGCGGGTCGGCCACCCCCACCACCGCGACTTCGCGCACGGCCGGGTGGCGGCTGACCAGGTCTTCCAGGTCGAGTGACGACACCCACTCGCCACCGGTCTTGATCACATCCTTGATACGGTCGCGTATGTCGATGTAACCCATGTTGTCGAGGGTGGCGACGTCGCCGGTGTGCAGCCAGCCGCCCAGCCACAGCTCTTCGCTCTTTTCCGGCTCCTTGAAGTAACCCTGGGTCAGCCACGGTGCACGCAGCACCAGCTCGCCCTGGGTTTCGCCATCGGCGGGCAGGAAGTTGCCGTCGCCGTCGACAATCGCCGCCTCCACCAACGGTACCGGCACCCCGGCCTTGATACGGTAGGTGACGCGCTCATCCTCACTGCCGGCCTGCAACTCGTCGTTCAGGTGCGCGGCGGATATCAGCGGGCAGGTCTCGGACATGCCGTACGCTGCGGTCAGCTGGATGCCGCGGGCCAGCGCCGCCTGGTACAGCGACCGGTTCAGCGAGCTGCCGCCGATGATGATCTTCCAGCCGCCGAAGTCCTGGCCTTGGGCAGTCGGGCAGTTGAGCAGCATCTGCAGGATGGTCGGCACACAGTGGGAGAAGGTGACGTTCTCTTCACGCCACAGCCTGATCAGCATCTCGGGCTCGTAACGACCGGGATACACCTGCTTCATGCCGAGCATGGTGGCCGCGTAGGGAATGCCCCAGGCATGCACGTGGAACATCGGCGTGATCGGCATGTAGACGTCATCGCTGCCCAGCAGGCGCACGCTGTCGATACTGCCGGTGACCGAAGCCTCGGCCAGGGTGTGCAGCACCAGCTGCCGATGGGTGAAGTACACGCCCTTGGGGTTGCCGGTAGTGCCAGTGGTGTAGAACGTGGTCGCCACCGAGTTCTCGTCGAAGTCGGGGAAGTCGTAGCTCGGGCTGGCGGCGGCGAGCAGTTGTTCGTACTCACCCACCAGCCCGGGCAGGTCGGCGACCTGGGCCGGGCCATCGGTCAGCAGTACGGTCTTGTCGACAGTGGTCAACTGCCCGGCGATGGCCTGGTACAGGCCGACGAAGTCACTGTTGACCAGCACCACCCGGTCTTCGGCGTGGTTCATGGTGTAGAGGATCTGCTCGGGTGACAGGCGCACGTTGATGGTATGCACCACGGCGCCGATCATCGGGATGGCAAACATGCATTCCAGGTAGCGGTGGCTGTCCCAGTCCATGACCGCCACGGTGTCACCGGCCTTGACCCCGGCCTCGGTCAGCACGTTGGCCAGCCGGGCGATACGCTCGTTGAGCTGTGGGTAGGTCAGCCGCATCTGGTCGCGGTAGACGATTTCGCGGGTCTTCTCGTAGCGGCTGCCAGACATCAGCAGGCGCTTGATCAGTAATGGATAGGCATAGGCGCCCTCGGCGGGCTTGATGATGCGGGTCTGCAACATGGATATCCCTTTTCTTGGAAGCGGGCCGGAAAAGTCGGTGGGGAGCTGATCTGGGGAGTTACTGTAGTTCGCCAATGTGACGGCCAAATCAGCCGAAGGAATGATTTGCCTGGCCAAGGTATGAGCCGCGAGGCGTTGACGGGCGGCGAGGTTGAGCTGGACACTGCGCCGGGAGCCCACCACAAACCCACCCCTGCCCAGGAGATGTTCATGCCCAGCCCGCGTCGCGCCGTGTTTCTCGACCACCAGTCCCTGGACCTCGGCGACCTGGATCTGTCGCCCCTGCAGCAGCAGTTCGACCAGTTCGAGCTGTTCGCCGCCACCGCCCCGGAACAGGTCGCCGAGCGCCTGCAGGGCGCGGTAGCAGTGGTCAGCAACAAGGTTGTGCTCGACGCCGCCGTGCTGGCCGCAAACCCGCAATTGAAGCTGATTCTGGTGGCCGCCACCGGCACCAACAACGTCGACCTGGCCGCCGCCCGCGCCCAGGGCATCACGGTGTGCAACTGCCAGGGCTACGGCACGCCGTCTGTCGCCCAGCACACCCTCGCGCTGCTGCTGGCGCTGGCCACGCGGCTGTGCGACTACCACCAGGCGGTGGCAGAGGGGCAATGGGCCAAGGCCAACCAGTTCTGCCTGCTGGATTTCCCGATTGTCGAACTGCAGGGCAAAACCCTTGGCCTGCTTGGCCACGGTGAGTTGGGCGGCGCGGTGGCGCGGCTGGCCGAAGCGTTCGGCATGCGCGTACTGAGCGGGCTGATCCCCGGCCGCCCGCAGCGGGCCGACCGGCTGCCGCTGGAGGCGTTGTTGCCGCAGGTTGACGCGCTGACCCTGCACTGCCCCTTGAACGAGCACACCCGGCACATGCTGGGGGCGCGCGAGCTGGCCCTGCTCAAGCCTGGGGCGCTGGTGGTGAACACCGCGCGCGGCGGCCTGATCGATGAGCAGGCCCTGGCCGATGCGCTGCGCAGTGGCCACCTGGGCGGCGCTGCCACCGACGTATTGAGCGTGGAGCCGCCAGTCAACGGCAACCCGCTGCTCGAAGCCGGTATCCCGCGCCTGATCATCACCCCACACAGCGCCTGGGGCGCGGTGGAGGCGCGCCAGCGTATAGTCGGCCAGCTCAGCGAGAACGCCCAGGCCTTTTTCGCCGGGCAGCCACGCCGCGTGGTCAGCTGAGCCAGGCGCCGGGCTCTGCTACACTGCGCCACTTTTTTCCAGGAGGCGTCGTTCATGGACCCGCGCAGTGAAGTATTGCTCCGCCAGGCGGAGCTGTTCCAGGGCCCGCTGCTGCTCGCAGGCGCCCCCGCCGACGGCTTGCTCGGGCAGTTGCCCGAAGCCCGCGCCTGGTCGTGGCACGCCGGCGACCAGGCCGTGCTAGAAGGCCGCTTTGCGGGCCGCAGCCAGTATGGCGTAGAGCCCCCGGCGGGCGCGTTCGACAGCGCCGTGCTGTTCCTGCCCAAATCCCGCGAATTGGCCGCCTACCTGCTCAACGCCCTGGCTTCCCGCCTGGCGGGTCGCGCGCTGTACCTGGTCGGTGAAAAACGCGGTGGCATCGAGGGCGCGGCCAAGCTGTTGCAGGCTTTCGGCAAGCCGCGCAAGCTCGACAGCGCGCGGCATTGCCAGTTGTGGCAGGTGACGGTCGACCAGGCCCCGCAGGCGACACCGCTGCAGAGCCTGGCGCAGCGCTTTGAACTGGCCCTGGAAGACGGACCGCTGCAAGTGGTCAGCCTGCCCGGTGTGTTCAGCCACGGCCGCCTGGACCGCGGTACTGCGCTGCTGCTCAAGCACCTGGACAACCTGCCCAGCGGCCACATGCTGGACTTCGGTTGCGGTGCCGGGGTGCTGGGTGCCACAGTCAAGCGCCGTTACCCGCACAACCGGGTGACGTTGCTGGACGTGGATGCCTTCGCCGTGGCGGCCAGCCGTCTGACCCTGGCTGCAAACGGCCTGGAAGGTGAGGTGATCAGCGGTGATGGCATTGATGCAGCACCGCTCGACCTGAGCCTGATTCTTAGCAACCCGCCGTTCCATACCGGGGTGCACACCAATTACCAGGCCTCGGAAAACTTGCTGAGAAAATTGGCGGTTCATCTGCGAAAAGGGGGCGAAATGCGCTTGGTTGCCAATAGCTTCCTGCGCTACCAGCCGCTGATCGAAGGGGCGCTGGGCAACTGCCAGATACGCGACGAGGCGGAAGGCTTCCGAATCTACCAGGCCGTGCATGGCTGAAAACAGCGCTTGCCGAAAGCATTTTGCCAAGGCAGAATCCGCTCCGTCCTAGGGGAGTAGTCTCCCGCGAGCCCACCGCTCGCCCGGTACGCGTCAACATACTTGGTCCACAGACCATGGCGCGTGCGACCCCCATGCCCACGTGCATGGAGAGATCCGCATAGACGGATCCGGGGTTTGACAAGACCTATGACACGCACACCTTACCCGGGGCGGGAAGGCTGTACGTGTCATAGCCGTGTCGACCCGCCCCCGTAGGAATCCTGATGCTGGAATCTCTGTTGGTCCCCACCGCCATCGTTGCGCTCGCCGAAATCGGCGACAAGACGCAGCTGCTCGCACTCATTCTCGCCGCGCGCTTCCGCAAGCCCTGGCCGATCATTGCCGGCATCATCGCCGCCACCCTGGCCAACCATGCCGCAGCCGGTGCCGTAGGGGCGTGGGTCGGTAGCTTCTTCAGCGATTCGGCCCTGCACTGGATCCTGGCCGCGAGTTTCACCGCCACGGCGCTGTGGACCCTGGTACCGGACAAAATGGACGATGACGAGAACCCGGCGCGCCGCTTCGGCCCGTTCCTGACCACGCTGATTGCGTTCTTCCTCGCCGAAATCGGTGACAAGACCCAGGTCGCTACCGTGATGCTGGCGGCCCAATACCCGCACCTGATCATGGTCATCATCGGCACCACGCTGGGCATGCTGATTGCCAACGTACCCGTAGTGCTGGCGGGCAACTTTGCAGCCGACAAGCTGCCGCTGACGCTGATCCGTCGCCTGGCGGCCGCGGCGTTCTTCGTACTGGCGATCGTGGCCGTGTACTCGGCGATGAAGGCCAGTGGCTGGGTCGGGTAACCGGAAATGACGGGGGGGCGCCGTGCGCCCCCACGCTTCAAGCGATCATGGCTTGGCCGCGGCCTGATACAGCGGCATCACCTTGGGAACGGCCGCCTGCAGCGAGGCAATGCGGCTGGAAGATGCCGGGTGAGTGCTCATGAACTCGGGCGGGGCGCCTTCGGACGCCTTGCTCATCTTGTTCCACAAGGTGATTGCGGCGTTCGGGTCGTAGCCGGCACGGGCCGACAACTCCAGGCCGATCAGGTCGGCTTCGTTTTCGTTGGCCCGGCTGTTGGGCAGGGTCATCGCGTAGTTCACCACGGTGTCGGCCATGGCCATGCTGTTCTGGCCCAGGCCGAAGATGGCACCCGCCCCCTGGCGCGCCATTTCCACACCATAGGCCTTGGACATCGCCTCGCGGCTGTGCTCACGCAGGGCGTGGGCGATTTCGTGACCGACAACCGCGGCAATTTCTGCATCGGTGAGCTTGAGCTGATCGATCAGGCCGGTATACACGATGATCTTGCCGCCAGGGCCGCAGTTGGCGTTCAGTTCATCGCTCTTGATCACGTTGACTTGCCAGTCCCACTGCGCGGAATCCGGGCGGAACTTGGGGGCCTGGGCAATCAGCCGGCTGGCGATGGCCTGCACACGCTTGGCATCGGCACTGGACTTGTCGAGCACCCCCTTGCTGGAGGCTTCACCGAGGGTCTGCTGGTACGACTGGGCGTACATCTTGTTGACTTCATCGGTGGAGAGCATGCTGAACATGTACTGCTGGCGCTCGACGCCGACAGCACCGCCACTGGTGGTATTCACCGCCTGGCAGCCGCCCAGCACGATGCCAGCACTCAACAGGCTGACGACAAAAGACTTACGCATGAAAACACTCCCTTTTTTGCATGCGCCGTATCCTAGGCCGACTCGCCGGTAGCCGCCATAGCCGCAGGGAAGATTTTCATCACCAGCACCGGCCACCCATCAAAGCGGGGTAAGACACTCCGGCGCATCCAGCTTCGGGTCATTGACGAAATTCGCCAAGGCCCTTTCGCGCAGTGGCGCAGGCGGGCTGGCCAGCAGTTCGTGCAGGCGGGTAACCGGCGTATCCGGATCGAGCCAGGCAGCCTGGCCCGCATCGTCGAGGATCAGCGGCCGGCGCTGGTTCATGGCCGCCTGGGTCACCACCGCGCAACTCAGCCACACCTGGTCCTGCACGGGGTAGGCTTCCCATATGGCCGCAAAGTACAACGAGGCGCCCTCCCCCGGCGTCAGCCAATAAGGACGCTTGCGTACCGTGCCCCGCCACTCGTAAAAGCCGTTGGCCGGCATCAGGCAGCGGCGCTGGCGAAACGCCTCACGGAACATCGGTTGCTCGGCCAGGGTTTCGGCGCGGGCATGAGCGGGGGTGCGGGACAGGTCGGTGAGCCACGCCGGGGTCAGCCCCCAACGCGCCATGGCCAGTTGCTGCTGGCCGTCAAGCTGGCGCTGGATCAGCACCGATGCCCCAGGTGCGATATTCCATTGGGCCGGCTGGCCCGCGGGGAACCCCGGCAGACTGGCAAGGGCCTGGGGCCAGCGAAACAGGGCGTAACGTCCACACATGAGCGAATTCAGAACCTAGCAGATCAAGGTACCGGGGATACTCTCCGGTTCGTCGCCAACCAGTGGCTGGGCCTCATTGTACGCATCGATCAGCTGCCGTGCGTACTCGGCCTGCTCATCGGCGACCGCAAGCCCTAGCAACCCTTGCATGGGCAGCTCGCCGACTGCACCGATCAGGTCACGGCCCACCACCTGCACCGCGATGCCTTCACTGGCGAGCATCCCGGCCAGCATTTCGGCTTCAAGCAGGTTTTCCGGTTCGTAGATCCGCCGCATCATTCGTTCTCGCCGTAGACATCCAGCATCCATTCCTCGCCATGCACCTGCAGCACGAAACGAATCGGCCTGCAGCACACCTGGCAGTCCTCGATGTACTCCTGATCGCCACCGGACAGGTCCACCGTGGTTTCGACCTCTTCGCCGCAATAAGGGCAATCGTAGAACGCAGTTTCGAGCATCGCGGCCTCCGGGGTGACTTATGCGTATAATTGCTGGTCTGTTTACGGGGCCCGTGTGCGTCCGAGCCGTTTTTCGGAGCCTGCCCCTGTTTATTACCCTAGCCGTTTCCAACAAGAGAGCATGATGGGCGAATTCGATGCCATCCGACCCTACGACGACGCTGAGGTACCTGCGGTTCTGGCCCGCCTGCTCAGCGACCCGGCATTCCTCGATATCCTCACCCACTTCCGCTTCCCGCGGGCAGCCGGGGCTTTCGGCTGGCTGCTCAAACCGCTGATCGCCCGCCGCCTGCGCAAGGAATTCGCCGGTGTGACCTGCGTTTCCACCTTGCAGGACAAGGTCGAGTACTACGTTGACCAGACCATCGACCGCGCCACCGACGGCGTCAGCTATTCCGGTGTGGAGCAGTTGAAGGCAGGTACGGCCTACCTGTTCCTGGCCAACCACCGCGACATCGTGATGGACCCGGCCTTCGTCAACTATGCGGTGTACCACGCCGGCCTGCCCACGCCGCGCATCGCCATTGGCGACAACCTGCTGCAAAAGCCGTTCGTCAGCGACATGATGCGCCTGAACAAGAGTTTCATCGTGCACCGTTCGATCAGCGGGCGCCGTGAAAAGCTGGCGGCTTATCAGCTGCTCTCGGCCTACATCAACCACTCGATCCGCAACGACGCCACCTCGATCTGGATCGCCCAGGCCGAGGGCCGCGCCAAGGACGGTGACGACCGCACCGACTCGGCGATCCTCAAGATGTTCCACATGAGCCGCAAGGACGAGGCGTTTGGCGCCGTCATCCAGAGCCTGAACCTGACGCCGGTGTCGATCAGCTACGAGTACGACCCGTGCGACCAGGCCAAAGCCCGCGAGCTGTATATCCGCGCCACCACTGGCAGCTACCAGAAGGCCCCAGGGGAGGACGACAACAGCATTGCCAAGGGCATTACCGGCTACAAGGGCCGGGTGCACATCAACTTCGCGCCACCGGTGACCGAGTACTACGAGGATACCAAGCAGCTGGCCGCGGAGATCGACCGCCAGATCCTGGCTGGCTACCGCTTGTTCCCGGTGCATTACCTGGCCTACGCAATGTGGGAGGGTAAGGACGAAGCCCTGCAGGTACCTGGCGCCGAACAGGTGTTCCCGGCCGACGAACTGGCCAAGGCCAAGGAAGAATGGCAACGTCGGCTGGCGGCCTGCCCTGAAGAGCAGCGGCCGTACCTGGTGTTGCAGTATGCGACACCGGTGCGCAACCAGTACCAGGTCAGGCAGCAGGCGCCGGTTGCCTGACCGATTGCGGGGCTGCCTTGCAGCCCCGCAATCTCAAACCCAAGTGCTGAGCCAGGACAGCAGCAGCGCCATGGCCAGGCAAGCGAAGCCCAGAATGTAGAAGTACTTGGGCACCCGCAGGTCGAAGGCATCCACTACCCCCTCCTCAAACGCCAGGCTCTCGCGGGTTTCGGCCGCGCGCCGCCGCGCGCTTTGCAGCAGCAACCCGCCCGGGCAGGTCAGCAGCAGCGCCAGCACATTGATCAACTTGGTGGGATGGGCGGCCAGAAAACCCCAAAGCACTTGCAAGGACATCACGCAACCTCGGTGTAAGCGACGGCGAAGGCCCGCATTCTACGCAACTCGCCCTTCGCTGCCCGGCATTGGCGACAAACTGTCATTTAATTTCATCTGTCATCGGCTCGTCATCTGAGCAGGCCACCCTGTCGACCTTCCCAAGAGCCGGAGCTATTTCATGCTGCACGCCGAAAACCAGGACCGCCTTTACCTCGTTGCCCAAAGCGAGGAGCAACAGGCGCTGATCGATGGTTTTGCCATCAATGTGCAAGACCGCCAGTGGCTGGTCTACTGCGCGCTGGGCGGGCATGTGCATGCAGACCTGCCGGAGGTGGACGCCGGCACTGGCTTCAGCCTGCTGGATTTCCACATAGAGGCGGCGTGAACCTGCGCCGGCCACCCCACCGGCAAGCGTTGGCGAGGCACAAAAAACCCGCTGCCTGGCGACCAGGCAGCGGGTTTTCAGCAGCGCAGAGGGCTTACTGGGCCAGGATCTGGCCAATGCTCGGGTCTTTGAACATGCGGGTCAGCGCATCGCTCAGAACGTCGCCTACCAACTGGGTGTTGGTGTCCTGGTTCGGTGCCATGCCGAAGCGCTGGTCGAGCGACGCACCGTAACGGCCGCTGTAGCTGCGGCCGCCATTCTTCACGTCGGCACGGAAGGTGGCACCGATCGTGGCTTCGGTCACGTACAGGTTGTCTTTGGGCGACTGGTACTTCAGCTCGGCCAGGGTCACGGTCAACTGCGGCGCGTTGTAGGCGTTGGCCGTAGGCGTGAAGCCGAGCAGGCGTACAGCCGCTTCAGCCTGGGCCTGCAGCTTGGGCACCACGTCGTTGCCACTGACGCTGATGGTGCTGGTTTCAGGGTACATGCCACCACGGGTACCCAGCGACTGCGATGGGCGACCGTCAACCACCCGGACCACCACCGGCTGGCCATGACCGACCGGCGCGAGTTGGGCCTTGAGCGTGGGTTGCGGGTTGAGTTGTTGCGGGCTGTGGGCACAACCGACCAGGCTGAGGCTGGCCACGGCAAGCAAACCGAACAACAGACGTTGCAACATGCGCGTTTCTCCAGAAAATGCGGCTAAGGCGCACAGTATACCCAGCCCCGCATCGGCCAGTCATCGGTCCCAGCCCGCTTGTGACAATGCTTTCATGCACTGCCCGGGCCTGTACTTTGCGCCCGCGCAAGCCGGCATTGGCAGCCGCGCATGCGCCTGGCCTGACAAACGCTGCAATAAAAACCACGAATGGCGACATTTCTGCCCGCGACATCGTTATAATCTCCCCCCGATTATAAGGACGTCTCCTGATCGGGCCCCGCACTCGCCGATTGACCCCGGCAACTTCAACGCTTCGCCCACAGAGAGCCTTCCACTCAGGTCTTGCATCGGCTGTCGTGCCTGCTTTTCCGGCCCTTCACGCTGCATGAACCTGCGGGTTGCCATCGCGCAGTCCCTTTTTGAGGTTCACGTCTCCAAAAGAGCGTGAAAAAACGGTTTTCACAACTTCACAAGAGTGTGGCGAGCAAATGAACAGTCTGGCATGTGTAAAAGCGGCAGATGTGTCCCGAACAGCCCTGAACAGGCGGCAAATGCGCTCATCCTGCATGAGTGCCTGACCCGCTCCATAACGCACGCACGACACCTTGACCATAAGTCGAATTGCCGCAGCCCTGGCAAACGGCGTTCAATACCTGAACCCGAAGACTGGTTGGCGGTGTCCGCGGAAGTTGCAAGAACTGCGAAAAGCCGGACATGGCGACCCTGGCAACCCCAGGTCCTATGCTGTCAATTAGGTAGCTGTAGATTGTGGAGACGCGTTAAATGGCGCAGAACGAATCGGTTGATGTGGTACTGGTAGGCGCGGGCATCATGAGTGCCACCCTGGCCGTACTGCTCAAGGAGCTTGACCCGACCCTGAAGCTTGAGGTCGTCGAGGCGATGGACTCCGGAGCCGCGGAAAGCTCCAACCCCTGGAACAACGCAGGCACCGGCCACGCCGGCCTGTGCGAGCTGAACTACACGCCGCAGGCCGCCGATGGCAGCATCGACATCAAGAAGGCCGTGCACATCAACACCCAGTTCGAGGTTTCGCGCCAGTTCTGGGCCTACCTGAGCAAGAAGGACAACTTCGGCTCGGCGCGTGCGTTCATCAACCCTGTCCCGCACCTGAGCTACGTCGAGGGTGACAAGGGTGTTGCCTTCCTCAAGAAGCGCTTCGAGCTGCTCAAGCAGCACCATGCCTTCTCCGAGATGGAGTACACCGAAGACAAGGCCGTGATGAACGACTGGATGCCGCTGATGATGCCTGGCCGCCCTGCCGACCAGCACATCGCCGCGACCCGCGTGGCCAAAGGCACCGACGTCAACTTCGGCGCCCTGACCCTGAAGCTGCTGAAGCTGCTGGGTGACGCGCCGCACGCGCAGGTCAAATACAGCAAGAAGGTCGTCGGCCTGCGCCGTAACGGCAGCGGTTGGACCGTCAGCATCAAGGACGTCAACAGCGGCGGCAGCCGTGAAGTGGACGCCCGCTTCGTGTTCCTGGGCGCCGGCGGCGCGGCCCTGCCGCTGCTGCAGATGTCCGGCATCCCGGAGAGCAAAGGTTTTGGCGGCTTCCCGGTCAGCGGCCAGTGGCTGCGCTGCGACAACCCGGAAATCGTCAAGCAGCACCAGGCCAAGGTTTACAGCCAGGCCGCCGTGGGTGCGCCACCGATGTCGGTACCGCACCTGGACACCCGGGTTGTAGACGGCAAGACTTCGCTGCTGTTCGGTCCTTATGCCGGCTTTACCACCAAGTTCCTGAAGCACGGTTCGCTGATGGACCTGCCGCTGTCGGTGCGCATGGGCAATATCGGCCCGATGCTGGCCGTGGCCCGCGACAACATGGACCTGACCAAGTACCTGGTCAGCGAAGTGATGCAGTCGATGGAACAGCGCCTGGAAGCCCTGCGGCGCTTCTACCCGCAGGCCAAGGCCGAAGACTGGCGCCTGGAAGTCGCAGGTCAGCGCGTGCAGATCATCAAGAAAGACCCGAAGAAAGGCGGCGTGCTGCAATTCGGCACCGAGCTGGTCTCGGCGCAGGACGGCAGCCTGGCTGCACTGCTCGGCGCCTCGCCAGGTGCCTCGGTGACCGTTTCGATCATGCTGGAACTGATCGAGCGTTGCTTCCCTGAGCAGGCCAAAGGGGCCTGGGCCGACAAACTCAAGGAAATCTTCCCCGCACGCGAGAAGACCCTGGCGACCGATGCGGCCCTGTACCGCAAGATCAGTGCAGATAACGACGCGGCACTGGACTTGGTGGAAAGCAGCCCGGCAGCCAAGCATTACGCCTGACTGGCCCGGTAACGAAAAAACGCCCTTCGGGGTAATGCCAGTCAGTTAAGTAATTGGGGGCCGCTTTGCGGCCCTTCGCGGGCACGCCCGCTCCCACAGGGATCGCGCATTTATTGAGTGCAGCGCCAAACATGTGGGAGCGGGCGCGCCCGCGAAGGGCTGCAAAGCAGCCCCAATAACGCTTAAAGGACAGGCATCACCCTTCGGGGCGTTTTTTTGCCTGCGGGTTGGTCAGCCTGGGCCGCGAGGAGGCGGCACAGGCCAACGATCAACCACGGGCCTGGGCGATGATCTCGATGTACTCCTGCGCATTGCGCTGGTCGGCGATCTGCTCGACGAAGGTTTTGCCGTGTTCGTCCTTGCCATCCAGGTCCAGGCCGGCTTCGACGAAGAACCCGACAAAACGCTGGAAGTCGTCCACACGCAGGCCGCGGTAAGCTTTCACCAGTTTGTGCAGCGAGGGTGAGGTGACGCCATCGGCCGGCTCGAACTGAAGGAACGACTTGATGTAGTCGTCGCTGATTTCGTCACCGATTACCTGTTTCTTGTCTTTACGCATTGCCGGCTCCATCTGGACCATCACGGAATTTCGAAGGCCGGCAGTTTACCCCCCGCAGGCCGCGCGCCTCAACGCGTACGTACGGTGCCCGTGTGCAGGTCGGCCCAGATGTGGCCATTGCCATAGGTGAGGAACTGCACATACAGCGTTTCGTTGCGCAGCAGGTCCATGATCACCCGGTAGTCGCTGAGGGGGTAATTCAGGTTCAAGGTGCGGGTCTTGTCGTCGTACACCGGTTTCTTGAGGCTCTTGGCGGCCTCACCGTCGAATGTCAGCAGCACCTGGGCAATGGTCGCCCCCTTGCTCAGCGGCTTGCCCTTCAGGCGCACTTGCAGCGACGAGGTGATCGGGATCGGCTGCTGGTCGGACTGCCGCTGGGCACCGACTACCACCGAGTAGTCGGTCACTTGCAGCAACTGCTGGCTGGTGGGTGCTTCCTGACGCAGGGCCAGGTCGTCCGGGGGCAGGAACTGGCTGTGCAGCGGTGCAGCGGCCAGCGGCAGGCTGATGGCCACCAGAAGGGGGAGAAACGCACGCATGTGAGGCTCCTTGTATGAAGCCGCACTCTAACACGTGGCCGTTTTTACAGGCCCTTGACGGCGAAGATGCCGTTGGCGTTGCGCCAGTAGCCTTTGTAGTCCATGCCATAGCCGAAGATGTAGCGGTCAATGCAGGGCAGGCCCACGTAGTTGGCCTTGAGGTCCGGGCTGGCTTTGCGGTCGTGGTCCTTGTCGATCAGCACGGCGGTGTACACCGAGCGCGCGCCGGCGTGCTTGCAGAACTCGATGATGGCACTGAGGGTATGGCCTTCATCGAGGATGTCGTCGACGATCAGCACGTCGCGGTCGATGAACGACACCTCGGGCTTGGCCTTCCAGAACAGCTCGCCGCCACTGGTCTGGTTGCGGTAGCGCGTGGCGTGCAGGTAGGAAGCTTCCAGCGGGAACTGCAGGTGGGTCAGCAGTTTGCCGGAGAAGATCAGGCCACCGTTCATCACGCAGAACACCACAGGGTTCTTGTCGTGCAGGTCCTTGCAGATCTGCTCGCCCACCTTGGCGATGGCCGCTTCGACCTCAGCTTCGGTGTACAGGCAGTCAGCTTCACGCATGACTTGACGGATATGCTCGAGATCGGCGGACATGGCGCGCTCCGGGGGATTTTGGAAAAGCGGGCAAAGGTACGCATCCGCTCGTCACAGATCAAGCGTTTATGGACTAACGTGCAGAATGACCAGACGACAGCGCAGGCTGAATAGATTAATCTAGCGCGGTTTTTTTGCCCGCCTTTCGGAGCCCCCCCTATGCCCACTCGTGAGATCCGCCACCCGCTGATCCGCCACAAGCTCGGCCTGATGCGCCGTGCCGATATCAGCACCAAGAATTTTCGCGAACTCGCCCAGGAAGTCGGCGCTCTTCTGACTTATGAAGCCACCCAGGACCTGCCGCTCGAAACCTACGAGATCGACGGCTGGTGTGGCAAGGTCGCGGTAGAGAAAATCGCCGGCAAGAAGATCACCGTAGTGCCCATTCTGCGTGCCGGCATCGGCATGCTCGACGGCGTACTCAGCCTGATCCCGGGTGCCAAGGTGAGCGCGGTCGGTGTTGCCCGCAACGAAGAGACCCTCGAAGCCCACACCTACCTGGAAAAGCTCGCCCCGGACATCAACCAGCGCCTGGCATTGATCATCGACCCCATGCTGGCAACCGGCGGCTCGATGGTTGCCACCATCGACCTGTTGAAGAAGGCTGGCTGCAAAGAGATTCGCGCCATGGTCCTGGTCGCGGCACCAGAAGGCATCGACGTGGTGGAAAAAGCTCACCCCGATGTACAGATCTACACCGCCTCGATCGACCAGCGCCTGAACGAGCACGGCTATATCGTGCCGGGCCTCGGCGATGCCGGTGACAAGATCTTCGGCACCAAGCAAAAGGACGCCTGAACATGCAGGACGGCTTCAACGACCCGCTCTGGCGCCAGGTCGTTTCGGGCGCGCAGATGCTCTTCGTGGCATTCGGTGCGCTGGTACTGATGCCACTGATCACCGGCCTGGACCCGAACGTGGCGCTGTTCACCGCGGGTATCGGTACCTTGCTGTTCCAGTTGGTCACCGGCCGTCAGGTCCCGGTGTTCCTGGCTTCCAGCTTCGCCTTCATCACCCCGATCATTCTCGCCAAAGGCCAGTTCGGCCTGGCCGAGACCATGGGCGGCGTGATGGCCGCAGGTTTCGTGTATACCTTCATGGGCCTGATGGTGAAAATCAAAGGCACCGGTTTCATCGACCGCATGCTGCCGCCCGTGGTGATCGGGCCGGTGATCATCTCCATCGGCCTGGCCATGGCGCCGATTGCTGCCAACATGGCGATGGGCAAGGCTGGCGACGGCAGCGTGCTGCTGCCGTACAAGACAGCCATGCTGATCTCCATGCCGGCGCTGCTGACCACACTGATCGTCGCTGTGTTCGGCAAAGGCATCTTCCGCCTGGTGCCGATCATCGCTGGCGTGCTGGTGGGTTTTGCCCTGTCATTTGCCTTTGGCGTGGTCGACACGGCCAGAATTGCCGCTGCCCCCTGGCTGGAAATGCCCAACTTCACGGCGCCAGCGTTCAACTGGCAGGCCATTCTGTTCATCGTTCCGGTAGCCCTGGCACCTGCGATCGAGCACATTGGCGGGGTTATCGCGGTTGGCAGCGTAACCGGCCGTGACTACCTGAAGAAGCCCGGCCTGCACCGCACCCTGCTGGGTGACGGCCTGGCCACCACCGCCGCCGGCCTGTTCGGCGGCCCGCCCAACACCACCTACGCCGAAGTGACCGGTGCGGTGATGCTGACCAAGAACTACAACCCGAAGATCATGACCTGGGCGGCGGTATTCGCCATTACCCTGGCGTTCATCGGCAAGTTCGGCGCGCTGCTGCAGAGTATTCCGGTGCCGGTGATGGGCGGCATCCTGTGCCTGCTGTTCGGCTCGATCGCCGCGGTAGGCTTGAACACCATGATCCGCCACAAGGTCGACCTGGCCGAAGCGCGCAACCTGGTGATCGTGTCGGTGACCCTGGTGTTCGGTATTGGCGGGGTACTGATCGGCAGCGGTGATGGCCCGGATGACTGGGGCCTGAAGGGGATTGCACTGTGTGCCATCGTGGCGATTGCCCTGAACCTGATCTTGCCTGGCAATGACGGCTGGAAGCACAAGAAGCTCGAGGATCAGCAGCCTTGAGCCACCCTTGACCTGAGCGCCCACAGGGCAGCAAAACACCCTGTGGGAGCGGGTTCACCCGCGAAAAGGCCGGTTCACTCAGGCCTTTTCACACATGTCCGCCAACACCCTCACCCACTGCGGGTGGTCGTTCAAGCACGGCACCAGCACCAGCTCCCGCCCGCCGGCCTCGACAAACTGCTCACTGCCGCGCATGCCGATTTCTTCCAGCGTTTCGATGCAGTCGGCCACGAATGCCGGGCACATCACCAGCAACTTCTTGACCCCCGCCTTGGCCAGCTCGTCCAGGCGTGTTTCGGTGTACGGTTCGATCCACTTGTCACGCCCCAGCCGCGACTGGAAACTCACCGACCACTTGCCGTCGGGTATACCCAACTGCGCCGCAAACGCTTTGGCGGTCGCCAGGCACTGACCCCGGTAACACACCGCGCGCACCTCGGCGCTGGCATCTTTGCAGCAGTCGGCTGCACGCAGATCATGCTTGCCGCGCGTGCCGCGCGGGTACAGCTTTTTCAGGTGCCGCTCCGGCAGCCCATGAAAACTCAGCAACAGGTGGTCGTAATCCTGTGCCAGGTAAGGTTCGGCGCTGGCCGCCAGTGCCTGGATATACGCGGGGTGCTCGTAGAACGGCTGCAGCACCCGCATTTGCAACGGCAACTGGCGCTCTTGGATGGTCTGTTTCGCCAACTCCACGACCGTGGTCACCGTACTGTCCGCGAACTGTGGATACAACGGCGCCAGGGTAACCCTGCGCACGCCCTGCGCTGCCAGACGCGCCAACACATCCTCCAGCGCCGGCTGGCCGTAACGCATGGCTATTTCAACCGGCCCATGCGGCCAGTGCTCGACCATGGCGGCCTGCAGGCGGCGGGTCAGCACCACCAGCGGCGAGCCCTCCTCCCACCAAATGGACGCATAGGCATGGGCCGACTGCTCCGGTCGTTTGATCAGGATCAACGACACCAGCAGCCGCCGCAGTGGCCAAGGCAGGTCCACCACGTACGGGTCCATCAGAAACTGGTTGAGGTAGCGGCGTACATCGGCCACCGAAGTGGAGGCCGGGGAACCCAGGTTGACCAGCAGCAGGGCGTGATCAGTCATGCAGCGTCCTATGTCAGAGGCGGCTGGACAGGTCGTCCAGGGCCGATTGCAGATCATTGAAGCGGAAGGCGAAGCCCGCCTCCAGCAAACGTACCGGGCGCGCACGCTGGCCGCCCAACAGCAAGGTCGACAGCTCGCCCAAGCCGGCCTTGAGCAGCAGTGCCGGCACCGGCAATAGCGCCGGCCGATGCAGCGCACGGCCCAGCCGCCTGGCGAACTCGCGGTTGCGCACGGGCGTTGGAGCGCAGGCATTATAAGGACCGCTGGCGTCCTTATGCTGCAAGAGAAAATCAATCAGGGCGACCTGGTCGTCTATATGGATCCACGGCATCCACTGCCGGCCGTTGCCCAACGGCCCACCCAGCCCCAGCTTGAAGGGGATGCGCAAGCGCGACAAAAAGCCGCCATCGCTGGCCAGCACCAGCCCGGTACGCACCAGCACCACACGGATGCCCTGGGCCTGCGAGCGCTGGGCTGTTTCTTCCCAGGCTATACACAACTGGCTGGCGAAATCTTCCCGCACCGGGGGCGAGGCTTCGGTCAGTTCGCGCTCACCGCCGTCTCCGTACCAGCCCACCGCTGAACCGGATAGCAACACCTCAGGGCGCTGTTCGCGGGTACCCAGCCAAGCCAGCAGTTGCTCGGTCAGGACAATGCGGCTAGCCCACAACAGGTTGCGCCGGGCGGCCGTCCAGGGCCGGTCGGCAATCGGCGCCCCCGCCAGGTTGACCACTGCATCGAGCTGATCGTCTGCTTCCAGTTGCTCAAGCCGGGCGATGCCCCGCACCCCGGCGCCGCAGATCTTCGCCACTTCCTGTGGCCGCCGGCTCCACACTGTCAGCCGGTGACCCTGGCTGAGCCAGTACTGGCACAGGTGCTTGCCAATCAACCCGGTACCGCCTGTCAGCAATATATGCATGCCTGTGTCCTCGCAGATTGCAGCGTTGGTCTATTTTTAACATCAAGGCACTTTTTTGACCCGACGCTCTCGGATAAACATAGGCCAACCTGTCCGGCAAAGCGGAATTACCTTATACAATATTTTTGCTTTGTACAGGTTTTCCTGACAGCGTAGTCTGCTCATAGCAAGGTTTGAAGAGGCCATCATGACAGTACCTATTGCCATCATTGGTGCCGGTATCGCCGGCTTGTCTGCCGCCCAGGCTTTGCAGAAGGCCGGGCAGTCGGTGCACTTGTTCGATAAAGGCAAGGGCAGCGGCGGGCGCATGGCCAGCAAGCGCAGCGAGGCCGGCGCCCTCGACCTTGGCGCGCAGTATTTCACTGCCCGCGACCGACGCTTTGTCGAGCAGGTCCAGCAATGGGTGGCCGCAGGCTGGGCAGAACAGTGGAAACCCCAGCTGTACAACTACCGCGACGGCACCCTCAGCCCCTCCCCCGACGAGCAGACACGCTGGGTAGGCGTGCCGCGCATGAGCGCGATCACCCGCGGCCTGCTCAAGGACGTGACGGTGAATTTCGACTGCCGCATTGCCGAGGTGTTTCGCGGCAAGCAGTACTGGCACCTGCAGGATACCGACGGCTGCAGCCACGGCCCCTTCAGCCGCGTGGTAATTGCCGTGCCGGCGCCCCAGGCGACACCGCTGCTGGCCGCCACGCCCAAGTTGGCCGCCGTGGCGGCCGGCGTGCAGATGGAACCCACCTGGGCCGTGGCCCTGGCATTCCAGGCCCCGCTGGATACACCGATGCAAGGCTGCTTCGTGCAGGACAGCGCCCTCGATTGGCTGGCACGCAACCGCAGCAAGCCTGGCCGCGACGAGCAGCCCGATACCTGGATATTGCACGCAACGGCAGACTGGAGCCGGCAGCATATCGACCTGCCCAGAGAGGCAGTGATCGAGCATCTGTACGGCGAATTCGCCGAACTGATCGGCTGCGTGGTGCCCGCGCCCGCTTTCTCCCTGGCCCACCGCTGGCTGTATGCCCGCCCGAGCAGCAACCATGAGTGGGGCGCCCTGGCCGATGCCGACCAGGGCTTGTATGCGTGCGGCGACTGGTGCTTGTCGGGGCGTGTAGAAGGCGCCTGGCTTAGCGGCCAGGAAGCAGCACGGCGACTGCTCGAACATTTGGACTGATTTCACCTTATACAAAAAAACTGGTTTGCATAACTTCCGCACTGTGCTGGAATAAACCTGTACAAGTTTTTACAAACGTACAGGTTTTCGGAGGCAGTCATGCAAAACCCGCCCACCCACAGCAAGCCGCGTATTGCCATCAGCGCCTGCCTCACCGGGCACAGCGTGCGCTATAACGGCGGCCACAAGGCCTCCGACCTGTGTCGCAAGCAACTGGAAGAACATTTCGAATGGCTGCCTGTTTGCCCAGAGGTAGCCATCGGGCTAGGCGTGCCTCGCGATCCGATCCGCCTGGTTGGCGACCCGAACAACCCTGAAGTGGTCGGCACCCGCAACCCGGGCATGGACCTGACCGGGCCGCTACGCAGCTACGGCGAGCAGATGGCCGCTGAGCTGGGTGACATCTGCGGCTACATTTTCATGCAGAAATCGCCGTCCTGCGGCTTGGAACGGGTCAAGGTCTATCAGCCAAACGGCCACCCTGCGGTGCAGAGTGGTCGCGGCGCCTTTGCCCAGGCCTTCTGCGCGCTACGCCCCGACCTGCCGGTGGAAGAGGAAGGCCGGCTGCATGACCCGGTGCTGCGCGAGAACTTCATAAGCCGTGTCTATGCCTATGCCGACTGGCAACGCCTGCTGGCCGAGGGCCTCAGCCGGGGTGCCTTGGTAAGCTTCCATTCGCGCTACAAGTACCTGTTGATGGCCAACAACCCTCAGGCCTACCGCACCCTCGGGCGCCTGCTCGGCAGCATGAGCAAGGACGATGACCCGCAACAGGTGGGCCAGCGGTATTTCAGCCAGCTGATGCAGGCGCTGCGCCGCTGTGCCAGCCGTGGCACCCACTGCAATGTGCTGCAGCACCTCAGCGGCTATTTCAAGGACACCCTCACCCAGCAGGACAAAGCCGAGCTGCAGACGATCATCGGCCAGTACCAGCAGGGCGTCGTGCCGCTGGTGGTGCCACTGACGCTGCTCAAACACCACTTGCGCAAGCACCCGGACCCGTACCTGCTTCAACAAGCCTACCTGCAACCCCACCCTGAAAGCCTGGGTTTACGCAATGCGGTCTGAGGTGCTGTTACCAATAGGCGAGTTGGCCCGCCGCACCGGGGTGAACCCGGTCACGCTGCGCGCCTGGGAGCGCCGTTATGGCCTGCTGAAACCACAACGCACAGCGAAGGGGCACCGTCTGTACCCACAAAGCCAGGTGGAACGGGTAGAAACGATCCTGGCCTGGTTGCAGCGGGGTGCCTCTGTTGGCCAAGTGCGCGAGTTGCTCGACAAACCAACCAGCAGCGCGCCCAAAGGCGACTGGCAAGCCCGTCAGTACGAGCTGGTCGAAGCCATCGCCGGCCTGTCGCAACGTAACCTGGACCAGCAACTTAACCAGGCCATGGCGTTGTATCCGGCTCTGACCCTGTGCGAACAATTGCTGCTGCCCTTGCTCGACCTGCTCGACCTGCGCTGGGGCAGCTACTTCAACGCGCGGCTGGAGCAGGTGTTCTTCTACGGCTGGCTACGCAGCAAGCTGGGCGCCCGCGTCTACCACGACAACCAGTTGCTGCACGGCCCCGCCGTGCTTCTGGCCGAAGACAGCGAGCGCGCCTTCAGCCCAGGGCTGTGGCTGTGCGCCTGGTTGTTCACCAGCAATGGCATCCCCGTTGAGGTGCTCGAGCAGCCTGTCAGCGCGGCGCAACTGCAAAGCGCAGTCAGCATCTTCCAACCCCGGGCCGTGCTACTGCACCTGGGCCCGCGCATGGACGACAAAGCCTTGCTGCGTGCCCTGCAAGGGGTGCCGGGGCCGAAGTTGCTTGGTGGCAGCATGGTTGCACTGCATGAAACCCGCCTCAAAGACAGCGAACTGCCTGACCTTTTCCTGTTCGATACCCCGCAAGCGGCCTTGCGCCTGCTTCAAGCCCATGACCGCCAGCCTGTAGAGATCAATGCCCCATGCACCTGACCTGGCTGCGTAGTGACCTGCGCATCGATGACAATACCGCACTGAGCGCTGCGACCGAACGCGGGCCGACCGTCGCCTTGTGGCTGGTCAGCCCCGGGCAATGGCGTGCGCACGACGACGCCGACTGCAAAGTCGATTTCTGGCTACGCAACCTGCGCGACCTGCGCCAGGCGCTGGAAAAGCTGAACATCCCGCTGCTGATCCGCAAGATCGACACCTGGGACCAGGCGCCTCAGGCCGTACTCGATGTTTGCCAACAACACCAGGTGCAAAGCGTGCACTGGAACGAGGAATACGGCATCAACGAGCAGCGCCGGGACGCTGCTACGCGCAAGCTGCTGGAAAAAGCGTCTGTCCAGGCGCACAGCTATCTCGACCAACTGCTGTTTCGCCCAGGCACCATCCTGACCCGCAGTGGCGATTACTTTCAGGTATTCAGCCAGTTCAAGAAAACCTGCCTTGAACACCTGCACCGCAGCCTGCCTGCGCTGGCCCGGCGGGTAAAGCGCCAGGCTGCGCTGAAGATCCACAGTGACCCGATCCCGCAAGATATCGACGGCTTCGAAAAAACCCCGCGCGCCTTGCGTGAACACTGGCCGGCGGGCGAGGCCCATGCACAGCAGCGCCTGTCGCAGTTTCTGGACGAAACCATCGACGATTACCTTAAAACCCGGGATCTGCCGGCAATGCCGGGGACCAGCCAGCTTTCGCCTTATTTGGCCGCCGGGGTAATTTCCCCGCGCCAGTGCTTGCATGGGGCCCTTGCCGCCAACAAGGGCGAGTTCGACAGCGGTAGCACGGGTGTGCAGACCTGGGTCAACGAACTGCTGTGGCGCGAATTCTACAAGCATATCCTTACCGGCTACCCACAGGTCTCGCGGCACCGCGCCTTCCGCAGCCATACCGAAGCCCTGCCCTGGCGCGATGCGCCGGGCGATCTCGAGGCTTGGGAGCAGGGCCGCACCGGCTTCCCCATCATCGACGCGGCCATGCGCCAGCTGCTGCACACGGGCTGGATGCACAACCGGCTGCGCATGATCGTCGCCATGTTCCTCAGCAAAAACCTGTTGATCGACTGGCGCAAGGGCGAGCGTCACTTCATGCGCCACCTCATCGATGGTGACCTGGCCGCCAACAATGGCGGCTGGCAGTGGAGCGCCTCTACCGGCACCGATTCGGTGCCCTATTTCCGCATTTTCAACCCGGTCTCACAATCGCAGCGGTTCGACCCTGAGGGGCGTTTCATTCGTCACTGGCTGCCGGAGCTTCGCGATATCGATGAAAAAACAATTCATGGTCCGATGAAATCTACGGATCTTTTCGCTGGTAATTCGTATCACAATCCAATAGTGGATCTGGGCAGTAGTCGCCAACGTGCATTGGAGGCCTTCAAAGGCCTGCCGCGGCGGTAACATCAGGGGGCAGAACGTCTTGAATAACTCACGCAGTTTTTGGGTTACAGGCGCAAGCAATGGACTTGGCTTGGCGTTGTTGCAAGGGCTGCTCGACCAAGGCCACCGGGTGGCCGCGAGTGGCAAGGATGCGCCTGCGTTCGAAGCGCTGGGCGAACGCTATGGCCAGCAATTCCTGCAAGTGCCCTGGCAGTTGCACGATGCACAGCAAGCCGCTGACGCTTGTCAGTTGATCGCCCGTCACTGGCACTCACTGGACGGCGTGATCATCAATGCCGGCACCAGCGATTACCTGCCGGGCGATGTGGCTGACAGCGAATTGATCGAGGCCATCGTCACCAGCAACCAGCTGGCGGGCAAGCACTGCCTGACAGCGGTGACGCCCTTGCTGGCAAAGGGTGATTCACCCCAGGTGATGGCTATTTTCAACCGTTATTCGGCCCTGCAGTTGTACGCGCCAAGCCAGGTAACCGCCGGTTGGAACCACCTGCCGCAGTGGGTACGTGAGCAACGTGATGCGCTCAAGGCGTTGGGGATATCGCTGACCGTGGTAGGACCGCAGTCGCTGAAAACGCCAGTGACGCCTGCGCAAGCCTTTCCGGAGCAGTGGACGCCGCAAAGCGCCGCGCAGGAGTTGTTGCGGCGCTGGCCCGCGGCTGAGCCCGAGTTGGTACTGGAGACGCTTGACCTCAGTGGGCTATGGCCGCTGCCGCCAAGGTGACGGCAGGCTCCCCGCCAAGCGCGAACCTGGGTCGCGCTTGGCGGTTGATGGTTGACCCGATCGGGTCAGAGCGCCATGCGGTAATGCAAGCTGTAGCTTTCAACCCCGTCATTGGGTTCTTTGATGCCGGCGTTCGAGTAGTGAATCGCACGCACACCAATTTCATGCCCACCGGCGAAGCGCAGGCCGAAGCCGATGCGGTCTTCGAACTGGAACGACGAACCCAGTTCGTTGCTTTCCAGCTCGGTGCTGGAGAAAGCTGCCACGCCAATGCCCGCCTCGATGTAGGGCTTGACCGAATGGCCGGCAAACTCGTACACGAATACGGGTGCGAACGACAGGCTGTGGTTGCTAGCCGTGTCGTCGCCGTCCCAATAGGTGTAGGCACCGTCCCAATAGCCGGTCACGCGGCCGACGCTGGTCTGCCACCAGCTGGCATCCCAGTTCGACTGCAGCCCCAGCCGGTAGACCATCGTCGAGTCACCGGTCTGCCCTACCGAAACCGATACATCAGCAGCCTGCGCCAACACTGCCTGCCCCATGGTGAAAACGGCAGCCGCCGCCAAGCCCAGCAGTTTCTTCATGAGAAACATCCTTCATCCTAGTGCTGTTTTAATGATCGCCTCATCTCAGGCAAGGCATAGAAAGCGGCAGTGGTACGATAGTTCAGCTTTTCTTCACGTTTTTTTCACATGACAAAGCTTTGCACATCGTCAGACTTATGCCACAGCACAGGCAGGATTTTTTTCAGGGATGAGGGGTCGGCGCTGGTCCAGAAGCGGGTAGCCTGCGCCGGTCCGGCGGCCAGCAGGCCATTGTTGCCTAGCAGCCGCTGCAACTGGCGGGCGACGGCGGCACCGGTATCGATGATGGCCACATCTGGCGGCACCATGCCGGCCAGCAGCGGCCGCAGGAAGGGGTAATGGGTACAGCCCAGGATCAAGGTGTCACAACCAGCGGCCAGCAGCGGCTCGACATAGCCCCACAGCATCTGGCGCAGCGTGGGGCTGCACAAGTCGCCGGTCTCGATCAGCTCGACCAACCCCGGGCAAGGCTGGGTGATCACCAGCACGTCGCTGGCGAAGCGGTCGAGCAAAGCCGCGAACTTGGCACTTTGCAACGTGCCGGTGGTGGCCAGCACGCCAACCACGCCTGAGCGTGTCGCAGCCGCGGCAGGCTTTACTGCAGGCTCCATCCCCACCAATGGCCAGTTCGGGTACAGCTCGCGCAGATCCGCTGCGGCCGCCACCGTGGCGGTGTTGCAGGCCAGCACCAGGGCCTTGGCGCCTTGCTCGCGGAAGAACCCGGCAATGCGCCGGCAGCGCTCACGGATGTAGTCCGGGGATTTTTCGCCATAAGGCACATGGCCGCAATCGGCCACGTACAGCAGTGTCTCGTTGGGCAACAGGCGCTGGATCTCGGCGAGCACCGACAAGCCACCAACACCTGAGTCCATCACGCCGACCGGCGCCGAGCGCTCAGCCATCGCGCTTGCCGCACACGGCACACGCCGGGTCGCGCTTGACCCGCAGTTCGCGAATACGGGTGCCGAGGGCGTCGATCAACAGCAGCCGGCCGACCAGCGGCTCGCCGAAGCCTGCCAGCAGCTTCATCGCTTCCAGCGCCTGCAGGCTGCCGACCAGGCCCACCAGTGGGCCGATCACCCCCGCCTCGCTACAGGTCAGCTCGGCTTCACTGCCATGCCCATACAGGCAGTGGTAGCAAGGGCTGTAGTCGCGACGCGGGTCAAACACCGACAGCTGCCCCTCCAAACGGATTGCCGCACCGCTGACCAAGGGTTTGCCGGCGGCGAAACAGGCGGCGTTGACCGCCTCGCGCGTGGAGAAATTATCGGAGCAGTCCAGTACCAGGTCGACGGCCGCTACCGCGGCTGCCAGGGTGTCGTCGTCCAGCGCCTGGCGGTGGGCAACCAGGGTGACTTCAGGGTTGACGGCCTGCAGGCGCTGCAGCGCCGAGTCGACCTTGCTCATGCCGACACTGTCGCTGTCGTGAAGCACCTGGCGCTGCAGGTTAGTCAGGTCGACGGTATCGAAGTCCGCCAGGTGCAGTTCGCCAACCCCCGCGGCTGCCAGGTACAGGGCGACCGGCGAACCCAGGCCACCCAGCCCGACAATCAATGCCTTGCTGTGCTTGAGGCGTAGCTGGCCGTCGATGTCGATCTGCGCCAGCAGCACCTGGCGGCTGTAGCGCAGCAGTTCCAGATCACTCAGCATGGCAGGCGCCCCAGGCTGATGCGTTCATGGCCACCCAGATCGGTCCGGCTGGCCACCTCGTTGAAGCCCTGTTCGACCAGCAAGGCCCGTACTGCCGCGGCCTGATCATAGCCATGCTCCAGCAGCAACCAGCCACCCGGCACCAGGTGCCCAGGGGCCTGGGTGACGATCACGCGCAGGTCGTCCAGGCCATCGGGGCCAGCCACCAACGCACTGCTGGGCTCGAAACGCACGTCGCCAGCCACCAGGTGTGGGTCTGCGGCGGCGATGTAGGGCGGGTTGCTGACGATCAGGTCGAAACGCTCACCGGCCAGGCTGTCGAACCAATGGCTGAGGCGCACCTGGGTATTGCTCAGGCTCAGGCGCTGCCGGTTGCGCTCGGCAAGCGCAGCGGCCTCTGCCACCCGGTCTACGGCCGTGACCTGCCAGGCGGGGCGCTCGCTGGCCAGAGCCAATGCGATGGCGCCCGTGCCAGTGCCCAGGTCGAGAACCCTGGCTGGGGCTGCGGGCTGCAGTTCGAGGGCGGTTTCGACCAGCAGCTCGGTATCCGGCCGTGGGATGAGCGTGTGCGGCGCGACTTCCAGGTCGATCTTCCAGAAACCTTGCTGGCCAAGGATATACGCCACCGGCTCACCGCCGCGGCGGCGCTGCAGGTACCCGGCGTAGGTCTGCGCGTCTTCGCTGCTGACGATCCGCTCGGGCCAGGTGTGCAGATAACTGCGCGACTTGCCGATGGCCGCTGCCAGCAGCAGTTCGGCATCCAGGCGTTCGGTAGGCGATTCTGGCAACTGTGCGTTGCGCAGCAGGCTGGCGATGATGGTCATCAGTCCCCCAGGGCAGCCAGTTGATCGGCCTGGTATTCGGCCAGCAGCGGCTCGATCACCGCGTCCACGCCACCACTGAGGATGTCGTCCAGCGAATACAAGGTCAGGTTGATACGGTGATCGGTCACCCGCCCCTGTGGGTAATTGTAGGTACGAATACGTTCCGAGCGGTCACCCGACCCGACCAGCAGTTTGCGCTCGCTGGCAATGGCGTTCTGGGCGGCGCTGGTCTGCATGTCGTTGAGTTTCGCCGACAGCCAGGACATGGCGCGGGCGCGGTTCTTGTGTTGCGAACGCTCTTCCTGGCACTCCACCACGATGCCGGTGGGCAAGTGGGTGATGCGGATCGCCGAGTCGGTCTTGTTGACGTGCTGGCCGCCGGCACCGGAGGCGCGGTAGGTGTCCACGCGCAGGTCAGCCGGGTTGATTTCGATGGCCGCTTGTTCGTCTGGCTCGGGCAGTACCGCCACGGTGCAGGCGGAAGTGTGCACGCGGCCCTGGGATTCGGTCTCCGGCACGCGCTGCACGCGGTGCGCGCCAGACTCGAACTTGAGCTTGCCGTAGACGTTTTCACCTTCGACACGGGCGATGATTTCTTTGTAGCCGCCGTGTTCGCCTTCGTTCTCGGACAGAATCTCCAGGCGCCAGCCACGCTTTTCGGCGTAACGCGAATACATGCGGAACAGGTCACCCGAGAAGATCGCGGCCTCGTCGCCACCGGTGCCGGCGCGGATCTCGAGGAACACGTTGCGGCCATCATTCGGGTCCTTGGGCAGCAGCATGCGCTGCAGCTGCGCCTCCAGGGTCAGCAACTGCTCCTTGGCTTCACGCACTTCTTCCACGGCCATTTCGCGCATGTCCGGGTCACTGTCCTTGAGCAGCGCCTGGGCACCTTCGAGGTCGTCCTGGACTTTGCGCCACTCTTTATAGGCAGCATAGACCGGCTCGACCTCGGCGTACTCGCGGGAATACGCGCGAAAGCGCGTCTGGTCGGAAATGACCTCGGCATCGCCGAGCAAGGCGGTGAGTTCTTCGAAGCGGTCCTGGAGAATTTCCAGTTTGTTCAGCAGTGACGCTTTCATTGCGGGGTTTTGTCCGTCGAGCCCTCGTTGAGGGCAAAGAGTTCCTGGGCCATGGCCAGCGCATCGACGCGCCCCTCGGCCGAGAGCTTTTTCAACTGCACGCTGGGCGCATGCAGGAGTTTGTTGGTCAGGCCCCGGGCCAATTGGGCCAGTACGTCCTCGGGGTTGCCGCCGTTGGCCAGCAGGCGCTGGGCCTTTTGCAGTTCTTCGTCGCGCAGGCGCTCGCTTTGCTGGCGATAGGCCTTGAGCACATCCACGGCAGCCAGTTCACGCAGGCGCAGCATGAAGTCTTCGGCGCCGACTGTCACCAGTTCTTCGGCAGCCTGAGCCGCGCCTTGGCGGCTCTTGAGGTTCTCCGCCACGACATCGTGCAGGTCATCGACGGTGTAGAGGTAGACGTCATCGAGCTCACCGACCTCGGTTTCGATATCGCGGGGCACGGCGATGTCGACCATGAAGATCGGTTTGTGCCGGCGCTGCTTCAGCGCACTTTCGACCGCGCCTTTGCCAAGGATCGGCAACTGGCTGGCAGTGGAGCTGATGACGATGTCGCTGTTGGCCAGCTCCTGGGGGATGTCGGCCAGCAGAACGGCATGCGCACCGAACTGTTCGGCCAGGATGCTGGCGCGTTCCAGGGTACGGTTGGCCACCACGATGCGGCGCACGCCCTGCTCATGCAGGTGGCGGGCGACCAGGGTGATGGTTTCGCCGGCGCCGATCAGCAGGGCCTGGCTACGCCCCAGGTCGGCGAAGATCTGCTTGGCCAGGCTGACGGCGGCAAAGGCCACCGACACCGGGTTCTCGCCAATGGCGGTGTCGGTACGCACCTGTTTGGCAGCACTGAAGGTGGCCTGGAACAGGCGCCCGAGCAACGGCCCGACGGTACCGGCTTCGCGGGCCACGGCGTAGGCAGACTTCATCTGGCCGAGGATCTGGGGCTCGCCGAGCACCAGCGAGTCGAGGCCCGAGGCCACGCGCATCATGTGTTTCACGGCGTCGTGCTCTTCGTGCACGTAGGCACTGGCGCGCAGTTCGTCGAGGCTGAGGCGGTGGTAATCGGCCAGCCATTTGAGTACGGCGTCGGCGGACAGGTGGTCCTGCTCTATATAGAGTTCACTGCGGTTGCACGTCGACAGAATCGCCGCTTCGCGGCTGGACGTCAGTCGGCAGAGCTGCTGCAGGGCGTCTACCAGCTGCTCTGGGGTAAACGCCACGCGCTCGCGTACGTCTACCGAGGCAGTCTTATGGTTGATACCGAGTGCAAGAAAGGCCATGCGAAGTCGCTGGTTGTGACAGGAAGCCGATAATTGTCCTCTTTCGCAGGTTTCAGGACAACCACCGTTCGCTATTGCGCTGATAGCGCGGCGGCTATCGCCGGCTGCACGCCCGCACCAGCTGTGATTCCAGCCCCGGATCCTGATTTTGATCTGGCTCGGATTTTAGCTTTAGCAAGATGTGGGCATTCACACCGAGTAGGTATTCGTTCGCGATGGTGGCGCTGAGTCACCTTTGCGCCCTTCCGGCGGGTTACTTTGGTCGTGGCCAAAGCAACCAAAGCCGTCCGCTCCCATCATCCGGCCCCTACGCTGCGCTCCGGGGTCCCTTCGCTACGGGCATGCTCCCGGGAGTACGCGCTGCAGGCCCCGTCCCTGGGGCCTCAGCGCTTGACGGGCATCCATGCCCGTCACCTCCCTCCGCATGCCCTTCGCTCGGCCTCCTGAAGTCGCAATCTGCGGCGCGTGTGCTACCGCGTGCTTAGAAGCAAAACCGAAGCCCGCTACGCCACTGAAGCAGCGGCACATAACAGACGCCTTGACCTGACCGAATCGAAACCCGACGTGACAATGTAACGAGGGGATATTTCCTACAAAAGCTTATGTGAATTACTTTTTTCGACATATCTGTATCGATTTTTTCCATCGACTTGTAGTCCATTTCTGAATTGCAGATCCAGCTATTGCTTCACCCAATTTCAATGCCTAGCCTTTCCCATCACTGATCTGGATTTGGTTCCTCACCAGAAAATTAAAACCTGACAATGATTACCAAAGAGAGGTAAGCATGGCTTTTGACGCTTATATAAAAATCGATGATATCCCAGGCGAGGCCTTGGACGAAAAATACAACAAATGGATCGAAGTCACAGGTTACCAATTCGGTGTAAGCCAAAGCACTTCAGCCACCGCAAGCTCTGCCGGTGGCGCCACATCAGGCCGCACGGCCGTCAGCCATTTCACCTTCACCAAGTTTCTCGACAGTGCCAGTTGCAAATTGATGGAAGCCAGCTGCGCAGGCCAACATCTCAAGGCAGTTAAACTCGCACTCTGCCGCGCGGGCGGCGACAAGCTCAAATATTACGAAATCATTCTCGAAGAAGTGATCATTGCCGACTACACCCAAAGCGCCGCCGATGGAGTACCGATAGAGGTGGTGCAGCTCGATTACGGGAGAATCAAAACCACCTATACCCAGCAAAAACGCATTGACGGCTCCGGCGGCGGCAACATCGCTGGCGGGTGGGACCGGATCGGAAACAAGAAGTACGCCTGAGGGGGTCGCCATGTCTGAAGCCCGTGCGTTCATCAACCCCAGGATGCAGAACTACCACACCCTCAAGGCCGGCCTTGCGCTGACTGGGCATTCGGCCAGCAAGTTCGACATCCTGAATTCGCACATTTGCAACAGCGTGGTCAGAAGCGGCGAACTGGTGATCGTCGGTGACTGGTCAACGCCTTCCTGTACCAGTCAGGAGGCGTATTTGATGTCGAAGGCTACCGTGACCCATATGGGGTTGATGCATAGCGGCCAGGGTGCCGATGAGTTTTTCGTAGACAATTTCGAGCTGTTGAAGAGTCTGCTCGCCCATGCGTCCATGGGCACGGGCGTGGTAAGCGATAGTTGGAGCAAGTATCTCAAAGCGATTCAAGACACCTTGCTGGAAATCGAGACGCTGCATAGAGAGCACATGAGCTCAGGGTCCCTCAAAGCCCGCGAGCAGTTTTACGCCAAGCGGGCGGGGCTTTTCACGAAGCTGGATGAGCAGTTGCGCAGGTTGGCGGCGTTCGGCTCAGGCTTGCGCAACAATGGCTCCATCAAAAGAATGCTAGCCATTTCCACGAAAAGCTATTTGCATACGGGTGAGATTGCAGGGTATGCGGATAAGGTTGCCGGTGTGAGCAAGGCTGCTAACCTGATAAAAAAAGGAACTTATTTAGGCATTGCACTGGAAGTTTCGAGTACAGGTCTATCAATCAATAAAGCCTGCACGGAAGGGAGAGAGGAAGAGTGCAGAAGAGCTAAAATTGTGGAGAGTAGTTCATTGGCAGGTGGCGTAGGTGGAGGCGTAGTTGGCGCATATGCAGGCAACATAGTTGGCGTAGCAGCTTGCGGCGTGGTTCTCGGAACCGTATCGGGCGGGCCTGGAGCTATCGCTTGCGGTGTAGCGGGCGGAGCCTTTGGGGGGATGCTAGGCGGGAAGTTCGGAAGCGATGGTGGAGAATTCATGGGAGATTTATTCTACGAACGGGTGATAAAGTGACCACAGCTCATGAAATTTTGGGAGCGGTGTTCGCCCTCCTTATCACCGCGATCTTCATATCCATGTCGATAACGCTATATTTGTCCCATCGCCTGACTGAACACATTGAATCGCTGCTACCCAACTGCAAGCTGATCAGTGAGAACAGAAAAACATACGCTGAACTTGGCTTTATCGGAAAAGTTTTTCGATTCGGGACAATATCTTTAATGTTAGTCTCCCCAAAAGTCTATGCACGTAAAGGCCTGATAGACATTAATGAAGTAAACCAACTACCGGCCCGCATAAAAAAATTACTTAGCAGACTCGTCATTATGTGCTTAGCACTTTTTCTCACACTGCTATTATTTAGGGCATGCCTATATGCTGCTGATCACTACCAAACCCTTTGAAAACCAGTATTGAAGCTCGAACAAACGCTCCCGTTGTTATTGCTAATAACAGCGCCAATAGCATATGCGTGAACCTATATTGGCATAATGCTTAACATAGCAGTAACCGGTCTATAAATTCGCCATGCTTGAAGCGAGCCGCATATGTAAACTTTGCATCATTAGGGAATCTCCGAAC
>NZ_AEWE02000024.1:0-12791 GCF_000190455.2 Pseudomonas sp. TJI-51 | reverse complement strand
CTTGCCGGCGATAGGGCCAAAGCAGGCTGACCTCAATGGGTGGTCAGGCCAGCAGCCCCCATGAACAAGCGCATCACCCAGGCCGCCACACCCAGTGCGGCCACGCTCAACGCCCAGATCAACACCAGCCAACCCAGCCGCTGCCACAACGGTTTCTTTTCTTCCAGGCCATGCTTGCCAGTCATCATGCGGGCCTCCTAGTGGTAGCCGTCGTCATGGGTCACCTTGCCGCGGAACACGTAGTAGCTCCAGAAGGTATACCCGAGGATGAACGGCAGGATGAACAGGGTGCCAACCAGCATGAAGCCCTGGCTTTGTGCTGGCGCTGCGGCATCCCAGATCGAGATCGACGGCGGGATGATGTTCGGCCACAGGCTGATGCCCAAGCCGCTGTAGCCAAGGAATATCAGCACCAGCGTGAGCAGGAACGGCGTGTAGTGCGCGTTGCGGGCCACGGCCTTGAGCAAGCCATAGAACGTCACCAGTACCAGCAACGGCACCGGCATGAACCACAGCAGGTTAGGCATGCTGAACCAGCGGTCGGCGATCTGCGGGTAGGCAATCGGCGTCCACAGGCTGACGATACCGATCACCACCAGCAGCACCAGCGCCAAGGGACGGGCGATTTCGTGCATTTTCTGCTGCAGCGGCCCTTCGGTTTTCATGATCAACCAGGTGCAACCCAGCAGCGTGTAGGCCACGATCAGCCCCACCCCGCAGAACAGGCTGAACGGGGTCAACCAGTCGAGGGTGCCCCCGGCAAAATGCCGGTCGACCACCTTGAACCCTTCCAGGAACGCGCCCAGCGCCACCCCCTGGAAGAAGGTGGCGATCAGCGAACCCCAGATGAATGCCTTGTCCCAGATGTGCCGCTTGCGGGCGGTGGCCTTGAAGCGGAATTCAAAGGCCACCCCCCGGAAGATCAAGCCGATCAGCATCAGGATCAATGGCAAGTACAACGCTTCGAGCACTACCGAGTAGGCCATCGGGAAGGCCCCGAACAGCCCGGCCCCCCCGAGCACCAGCCAGGTTTCGTTGCCGTCCCACACCGGGGCGACGGTGTTCATCATCACATCACGGTCATGCTCGCCCTTCACGAACGGGAAAAGCATGCCGATGCCCAGGTCGAAACCATCCATCACTACGTACATCATCACGCCGAAGATGATGATCACCGCCCAGATCAGCGGAAGGTCGATACCCATGGCTCAGTTCCCCTTGTTCAGGCTGGCGGTGTTGGCCTCGTGGCCATCATCGGCGGCGGACAGCGGCCGCGCCGGGGTGCGTTTGGTGCCGGGGCCACCTGGGTTGATTTCGTCACCCTCACCGGTCTGCGGGCCCTTGCGCACCAGGCGCAGCATGTAGCCAAGGCCGGTGCCGAACAGGGCGAAATACACCACCACGAACGCCACCAGGGTAAAGCCAAGCTGCGCATAGCTGTGGTTGGACACCCCGTCTGCGGTGCGCAGCAAGCCGTACACCACCCAGGGCTGGCGGCCAATTTCAGTGGTGAACCAGCCGGCCAGCAGCGCCACCAGGCCGGAGGGCCCCATCCACACTGCCATGTGCAGGAACGGCCGCGAGGTGTACAGCGTGCCCCGCTTGCGTAGCCAGAGGCTCCACAGGCCAACGAAGATCATCAGCAGGCCCAGGCCGACCATGATGCGGAACGACCAGAACACAATGGTCGAGTTGGGCCGGTCTTCTGGCGGGAAGTCCTTCATCGCCGGCACCTGCTTGTCCAGGCTGTGGGTCAGGATCAGGCTGCCAAGCGCCGGGATCTCAAGCTTGAAGCGGGTGGTTTCGGCCTGCATGTCAGGAATGCCGAAAAGGATCAGCGGCGTCGGCTCACCGGGCACGTTCTCCCAGTGGCCTTCGATCGCAGCGATCTTCACCGGTTGGTGCTTGAGCGTGTTGAGGCCGTGGAAGTCGCCGATCACCGCCTGGATCGGGGCGACGATCAGTGCCATCCACATGGCCATCGACAGCATCTTGCGCACCGCCGGGTTGTCCCGCCCGCGCAGCAGGTGCCAGGCCGCCGAGGCGCCGACGAAGAACGCGGTGGACACGAACGCGGCCGTGGCCATGTGCATCAGGCGGTACGGGAACGAGGGGTTGAACACCACGGCCAGCCAGTCTACCGGCACTACCCGGCCATCGATGATCTCGTGGCCTTGCGGGGTTTGCATCCAACTGTTGGAGGCCAGGATCCAGAACGTGGACACCAGCGTACCCAGTGCCACCATCAGCGTGGAGAAGAAGTGCAGCCCTCTGCCCACACGATTCCAGCCGAACAGCATGACCCCGAGGAAACCGGCTTCGAGGAAGAAGGCGGTGAGCACCTCGTAGGTGAGCAGTGGGCCGGTAACCGCGCCGGCGAAGTCGGAGAAGCGGCTCCAGTTGGTACCGAACTGGTAAGCCATGACCAACCCCGAGACCACCCCCATGCCGAAGTTCACCGCGAAGATCTTCGACCAGAAATGGTAGAGGTCGCGGTAGACCTGGTTGTGGGTGCGCAACCACAGGCCTTCGAGCACCGCCAGGTAGCTGGCCAGGCCAATGGTAATGGCTGGGAACAGGATGTGGAACGACACGGTAAAGGCGAACTGCATTCGGGCGAGCTCTAAGGCTTCTATTCCGAACATGGTGCTTCCTCTTCAGATAATCCGGCGTACGGGCTCGTGGCACCGTCGCCCACTGCCCCCACTGGGTCGAGTACGGCGCGTTGGAATTGTTCTGTTCGATCGCAGGGATTCCGGCCCACTGGGCCCATTCGTTAGTTCTGGAACGATTGATCCAGATCAACGACTGCTAGGAAGCATAGTCCTGAATGCACGGTTGGGCCGTGCGGTGGATTGCCGCGTGACCGGTTGCCCCACCGGCTTTCATGACGCGCGAAAAAGTGCTGACCCGGGCAAACAGTAACTGTTTGTTACAAACAGATGATACGCTGCGCCCCCCTCCACTGCGCCGAGGCCCCAGGGTTCCGATGTCCGATTCCGCACCGCAGTTGTTGCGCCAGCACCGCCCGTTTCTGGCCTTCTGGCTGGCCCGTGTATTCACCGCCAGTGGCTTCCAGATGCTCACCGTGGCCATTGGCTGGCACCTCTACCAATTGACCGGCAATGTTCTGGACCTGGGCCTGGTAGGCCTGGTCGAATTCGCCCCTCGGGTGCTGTTCATGCTGCACACCGGGCATGTCGCCGACCGCTATGACAGGCGCAAGGTCGCAGCGCTGTGCCAGAGCCTGCAGGGGCTGATTGCCCTGGCGCTGGCCGTGGGCAGCGCCACCGACAACGTTACCCGGGAACTGATTTTTGCCCTGGCCTTCCTGCTGGGCGCCACGCGCTCGTTCGAAATGCCAGCCACCCAGGCGCTGCTACCCAACGTGGTACCGCCAGGGCTGTTCCCACGGGCGGTGGCCGCTTCGGCCTCGGCCACCCAGTCGGCGACCATCGTCGCCCCAGCGGTGGGCGGTTTTCTGTACGCCTTTGGCAGCATCTGGGTGTATGGCCCGACGGTGGCCCTGTACGCCATCGCCTGCATCCTGACCCTGAGCCTGCAGGCACGCGGCCAGGTTACCCAGCGTGGGCGTGCCAGCGTCGAGTCGCTGCTGGCAGGGATCCGCTTCATTCGTAGCCGCCCGGACATTCTTGGGGCCATTTCGCTGGACCTGTTCGCTGTGCTGCTGGGCGGTGCCACGGCGCTGCTGCCGGTGTTCGCCAAGGACATACTGCTCACTGGCCCGCTGGGCCTGGGCCTGTTGCGCTCGGCGCCAGCGGTGGGGGCGTTGCTGATGTCGCTGTGGCTCGCGCGTTTTCCGTTCGAGCGCAATGTCGGGCGGACCATGTTCACCGCAGTGGGTATTTTTGGCGTGGCCACCATTGCCTTCGGCCTGTCCACCTCGTTCTGGTTTTCGCTGGCGGTGCTGGTGGTACTGGGCGCGGCAGACATGATCAGCATGGTCATCCGCAGTTCGTTCGTGCAACTGGAAACGCCCGATGAGATGCGCGGGCGGGTGAGCGCGGTGAACGGGCTGTTCATTGGTGCCTCAAATCAGCTCGGCGAGTTCGAGTCGGGGGTGACGGCGCACTGGTTTGGCACAGTGCCGGCAGTGGTGATGGGTGGGGTGGGCACGTTGCTGGTGACCGGGGTGTGGATAAAACTGTTCCCTACACTGGCCAAGCGGGATCGGTTGCACAGCGGTTGATGGGTTGCCGGCCACAGGACCAATACAGGCTACAGCGAACCCATTCCCCAACGGCCATAGGCCACCGCCGAGCATGCTGGTATGATGCGCGGCTTTTTTCCGCCCCACACAAAACCACGGCAAGCGGTACGGTCTGTGCTTTGCTGTTGGGGTCGATATATTCGTGGCGCCGGGCGCCTTGGGAGCGGGAATGCTGGAAAGGCTGTTTCAACTAAAAGCACACAACACCAACGTGCGCACCGAGATTCTTGCGGGCGTCACCACCTTCCTGGCCATGGCCTACATCCTGTTCGTCAACCCGAGCATCCTCGGCGAGACCGGCATGGACAAGGGGGCGATCTTTGTCGCCACCTGCCTGGCAGCCGCCATCGGCTCCACCACCATGGGCCTGATCGCCAACTACCCGATCGCCCTGGCCCCGGGCATGGGCCTGAACGCGTTCTTCACCTATACCGTGGTGCTGCACATGGGCCACACCTGGCAGGTGGCACTGGGTGCAGTGTTCCTGTCGGCAGTGATGTTCTTCCTGCTGTCGATCTTCCGTATCCGTGAATGGATCGTGAACAGCATCCCACTGCCGCTGCGCTCGGCGATTGCTGCCGGTATCGGCCTGTTCCTGGCGCTGATCGCCCTGCATAATGCCGGCATCGTCGTCGATAACCCGGCAACCCTGGTGGGCTTGGGTGACCTCAAGCAACCGGCCCCGATTCTCGCCACGCTGGGCTTCTTCCTGATTGTCGGCCTGGAAGCACTGAAAGTGCGCGGCGCCGTGCTGATCGGCATCCTGGCGGTGACCGTCGCGGCGATCGTGATGGGCGTGACGCCGTTCGGCGGCATCGTCTCCATGCCGCCATCGCTGGCCCCGACCTTCCTGCAGCTGGATATCGCCGGCGCGCTGGATGTGGGCCTGGTAAGCGTGATCTTCGCCTTCCTGTTCGTCGATCTGTTCGACAACTCCGGCACTCTGATTGGCGTGGCCAAGCGCGCAGGGCTGATGGGCAAGGACGGCCACATGCCGAAAATGGGCCGTGCGCTGATCGCTGACAGCACCGCGGCCATGGCCGGTTCGCTGCTGGGCACCTCGACCACCACCAGCTACATCGAATCCGCTGCCGGCGTCAGCGCCGGTGGCCGTACCGGCCTGACGGCCATCGTGGTCGCCGTACTGTTCCTGCTGGCGCTGTTCTTCGCACCGTTGGCCGGCAGCGTGCCGGCCTTCGCCACGGCCCCGGCGCTGCTGTTCGTTGCTGTGCTGATGGCCTCGGGCCTGGCGGAGATAAACTGGGACGACGTTACCGAAGCCGCACCGGTGGTGGTGACTGCCCTGGCCATGCCGCTGACCTACTCGATTGCCAACGGTATTGCCTTCGGCTTCATCGCCTGGACTGCAGTCAAGCTGATTTCCGGCCGCTACCGCGACCTGAACCCGGCGCTGGTGATCCTTTCCATCCTGTTCGTCATCAAGCTGGGCTGGTTCAACGCATGAGTGCTGCTTTCGACCCCTCCTCCTACGCCATCCAGCTGGACGCCAAGGTCGCCCGGCTGCGCGAGCTGCTGGCACCCTTCGGCGCACCAGAGCCGGCTGTTTTCGACTCGCCACGCGAGCACTACCGCCTGCGCGCCGAGTTTCGCCTGTGGCGCGAGGATGGCCAGCGCCACTACGCCATGTTCGCCCCGGGCGAGAAGCACAAGGCGATCCTGATCGACGACTTCCCGATTGCCAGCCTGCGCATCAATGAACTGATGCCGCGCCTGAAGGCAGCCTGGCAGGCCAGCGAAGCACTGGGCAACCGCCTGTTCCAGGTGGAGTTCCTTACCACCCTGGCTGGCGACGCCATGATTACCCTGTGCTACCACCGCCCGCTGGATGAGGCCTGGGAAGTGGCTGCTCGGCAGCTGTCCGAGGCGCTGAGCGTGAGCGTGATTGGCCGCTCCAAAGGCAAGCGCCTAGTGATCGGCCGCGACTACGCGGTGGAAAAACTCGACGTGGCTGGCCGTGTGTTCAGCTACCGCCAGCCAGAAGGCGCGTTCACCCAGCCTAACGGTGCCGTGAACCAGAAGATGCTGAGCTGGGCGTTCGAGGCAATGGGCGAGCGTGAGGACGACCTGCTGGAGCTGTATTGCGGCAACGGCAATTTCACCCTGCCCCTGGCCACCCGCGTGCGCCAGGTGCTGGCCACCGAGATCAGCAAGACGTCGGTCAATGCCGCGTTGAGCAACCTCGACGAAAACGCTGTGAATAACGTGCGGCTGGTGCGGTTGTCGGCTGAAGAGCTGACCCAGGCGCTGAACGAGGTGCGGCCGTTCCGCCGGCTGGAAGGCATTGACCTGAAAGCCTATGACTTCGGTACGGTGTTCGTCGACCCGCCGCGTGCGGGTATGGACCCGGATACCTGCGAGTTGACCCGGCGTTTCGAGCGGATCCTGTACATCTCGTGCAACCCGGAAACGCTGGCGCAGAACATCGCTCAGCTGCAAGATACCCACCGTATCGAACGCTGCGCCCTGTTCGATCAATTCCCGTACACGCACCATATGGAAAGCGGCGTGCTGCTGGTCCGGCGCTGATCCGCGCTGCACTGGGGCCTGGCTGGCCCCAGTGCAGCTTGCCAGGAGAGTGATGCCGATGGACCAGTTCAGTGCCATGCAGTCTTTCCGCCGGGTGGTCGATCTCGGCAGTTTCAGCGCCGCTGCCAGTCAGGCGGGGGTCTCGCATACCGTCCTGTCACGCCAGGTAAAGCAGCTTGAACGCCACCTCGGCGCGCAATTGCTCACCCGAACCACGCGCCGCTTGCACCTCACCGAAGCCGGCGCATTGTTCTATCGCCATTGCGTGCAGATTCTCGAACAGATGCAGGCGATGAGCCTGGAATTGTCGGAGCATCAGCAACAGCCCACCGGCACCTTGCGCCTGGGCGTGGCCACAGCCTTTGGTGAACTGGAACTGGGTCGCTGGCTACCGGATTTCGTCGAGCGCCATCCCCTGTTGCAGATCGAGCTGCACTGCAGCGACCGCTTCGTCGACCTTCTCGAAGCGGAAATTGATGTGTGCTTGCGGGTCACCGACCAGTTACCAAACTCCAGCCTGGTGGCGCGCCGGCTGACGGGCAGCGAGGTGTTGCTGGTAGCAGCCCCGGGTTATCTGCAGCGACACGGCACACCGGCTACGCCCGACGAACTCACTGGCCACCCCCTGCTCGGCTATAGCCAGCTACCGCACCCACAGCGCCTGCAACTGACCAACAACCAAGGCGAACAGCGCGACATACTCATGCCCCGACGCCTGAGTGCGAATTCGCCGATGGCCCTGCGCGCTGCCGCCATAGGCGCCCTCGGAATCGCCAGCTTCGACCGCTTCATCGTCCACGATGCCCTGCAGAACGGGCGGCTGGTACCGGTGCTGGAAGGCTGGAAACTGCCAGCGCGCACGCTTTACGCGGTTTATCCACAGAGCCGCTACCTGCCGCCCAAGGTGCGAGCATTGCTGGATTACGTGCAGGCGTACTATTCACAAGCGAGGTGGGAATATTGATTTGTGCGCGATTGACACAAGTCATGGCTGGTTTTGCCCGTATTTGTGCCCCGAACGGTGAGGTAGCCTTTTGTTGATCATCACTCAACAAAGGTTCTCCAGCATGAAAGCAGTGCAGGCATTCATCGCAGCGTTGGCACTCGGCACCTTGACAGTTGGCGCCAACGCGGCACAACCAATCGTTTCAGTCACCGACCACACGGCCTTGAACTGGCAGGACGTGCCCAATACCAATGGCGCTGTCAGTTTCGCCAACGTTGAAGGCGATATCTTCGGCAAGGGGCCCTACTCGGCCTATGTGGAATTCAGCAAAGGCACCGACAACGGCCTGCACCAGCACAGCCAGGCACTGCCGACGGTCGTGCTGAAGGGGACCTTCTATGCGGTGATCGACGGCAAGCGCATCGAGTATCCAGCAGGCGCGTATTACAACCTGCCGGCCGGGTTGATACATGAAAGTGGCTGCACGGCGGCTGCCGATTGCCTGCTGTTTCAACATCAGGCCGGTGCGTTCGACCTCAAACCCGTTGCAGGCTGAGGCATCGGGGCCGCTCGGCGGCCCCGACGTCTACATCAAAAGTCGAAGAACACCGTCTCGCCTTCCCCCTGAATACGGATATCAAAGCGATACGCCGTTTTCCCGTCCACTTCACAACGCTTGGCAATCAGCGTCTCGCGCCGCTGCGGCTGCTCGATCAGGTTGAGCACCGGGCACTTGGCATTGAGCGGCGCTTCATCATCGAAATACAGGCGCGTGTGCAGGTGGATGTTGATGCCACGGGCAAACAGGCTGATGTTGATGTGCGGCGCCATTGGTACGCCAGCGGCATTGTTCACCACGCCGGGCTTGACCGTGTACAGCGTCCACTCACCGGCGTCGAAGGTGGTGGCGGTGCGGCCGAAGCTGTTGAACGCGTTTTCCAGGTTGTAGGCATCCTGGTACTCGCCGTTGGCATCGGCTTGCCACACTTCCAGGAACGAGTCGCGCACCAGGTGGCCGTTGCCGTCGTAGACATGGCCGATCAGCTGAATGTGCTCACCCGGGGCGTCGGGCTTGGCCAGGCGGTTCCAGATTTCCTGGTCACGGGTAGGGTTGCCGGCCGCTTCCAGGGCCAGGCCGATGTGCACATAGGGGCCGGCGGTCTGCGAAGGGGTTTCCGGCAGCAGTTCGATTGGCATGGCGGGGTCCTCAGCAGTTTTCGAAGTGGGTCTTGCGCTGGCCGCGCAGCACGATGTCGAAGCGGTAGGCCAGGCAGTCCATCGGGTTGGCGTTGCTCATGTCGAGCTTGGCAATCAACTGCTGCACAGCTTGCGGGTTGGCGATCGACTTGACGATCGGGCACATCGGGATCAGCGGGTCGCCTTCGAAATACAGCTGGGTGATCAGCTTGGTGGCGATCGACGGGCCGCTGATGGCGAAGTGGATGTGCGCCGGGCGCCAGTCGTTCGGGCCGTTGCGCCACGGGTACGGGCCCGGCTTGATGGTGCGGAAGCTGTAGTAGCCGTCACGGTCGGTCAGGCAGCGGCCGACACCGCCGAAGTTGGGGTCCAGCGGTGCCAGGTAGCGGTCGTTCTTGTGGCGGTAGCGGCCACCGGCGTTGGCTTGCCACATTTCCACCAGGGTATTGGGCACAGGCTTGCCGTACTGGTCCACAACGCGGCCGGCAACGATGATGCGCTCACCGATCGGCAGGCCACCGTTATTGAAATTCAGCAGCAGGTCATGGTCATGGGCACCGAAGCCCAGGTGGGAAAAATCCGGGCCGGTGGTTTCGCTGATCGATTGCGGAATGCTGACCAGCGCCTGGCGCGGCGAGCGGGCAACGGAGGTCTTGTAGTCGGGGGTGAGGGCTTTGGGGTGCCAGTTGCGATCACGGATCACGAAGCGGCTGTTGTCCTGGGCGGGCATGCCGGTTTCCTCTCTTGGAATTATGGAGATGCACAGGCGGGCTTATTGAACCCTTCGCGGGCAAGCCCGCTCCTACTTACAGTTTCCGGCATGTCGCGCGCGGTGAATATTGAAATGAGGCACTTCAAACATATCCATTTGGTTATGCATGACCACCTGGACCTGACACCCGCTGCTGTCGTGAACTAATCTTTCACTTCTTGTTTCACGCTCGGGAGAGCACTCATGGAATGGCGAAAAGGCCGACGCAGCGACAACGTAGTCGATGCCCGGGGCGAAGGTGGCGGTGGGGGCGGCATGCGCTTTGGCGGCGGCAAGGGCCTGGGCCTGGGGGCGATCCTGCTGATCGTCGGCATCGGCTGGTTGACCGGGCAGGACCCGCTGCAGATCCTCGGCCAGTTGGCCGGCCAGGTGGAGCAGCAGCAGACCCAGACCGCGCCAAGCGGTGCTGGCGCCAAGGCGCCGCCGGCCAACGATGAACAGGCCCAGTTCGTGGCCTCGATCCTGGGCGATACCGAGGACACCTGGAAAGCATTGTTCGCCGAAGCAGGCAAACAGTACCGCGACCCCAAGCTGGTGCTGTTCAGTGGCCAGGTCAATTCGGCCTGCGGCGCTGCCTCTGCGGCCGTGGGGCCGTTCTATTGCCCGGCCGACCAGCGCGTGTACCTAGACATGTCGTTCTTCCGCGAAATGGAAACCCGCTTCGCCGCGGCCGGCGACTTTGCCCAGGCCTACGTCATCGCCCACGAAATTGGCCACCACGTGCAGACCTTGCTGGGGGTTTCGGCCAAGGTCGACGCCGCCCGCCGCAGTGGCCAGCGCATGGAGGGCGACAATGGGTTGCTGGTACGCCAGGAACTGCAGGCGGACTGCCTGGCGGGTGTCTGGGCCTACCAGGCACAGAAGCGCCTGAACTGGCTGGAGCCGGGCGATGTAGAGGAGGCGCTGAACGCTGCCAACGCCATTGGCGATGACCGCCTGCAACAGCAAGGGCGCGGCCGTGTGGTGCCGGACTCATTTACCCATGGCACCTCGGCCCAGCGCGTACGCTGGTTCAAGACCGGGTTTGCCGAAGGTGAAGTGGACCGCTGCGACACCTTCAGTGCCCGCAGCCTCTGACACCTCGCCAACAGGCTGCTGCGTCACCGCTGGAACCCTGGGGCCGCTTCGCGGCCCTTTCCCACCGGTCCGGGGCACCGGCAAGGCCGCGCCTGCAAAAACCCGCACGCTTTTTTTGCTGAAAAAGCGTTTCAGCTTCCCGCAGCATTGCCGATAACCCCTGCATGAATCAGCGGGCATCCAGAACAATAACGCCTGGCGATCGAACATCAAAAGAGCGAAAACTATTTCTGGAGTGCGTGCATGAACAGCTGGTTTGCCAACATCAGCGTCAACCTCAAACTGGGCCTGGGCTTCGGCCTGGTGCTTGTCCTCACCGGCCTGCTGGCCCTGACTGGCTGGACCAGCCTGGGCAGCCTGATCGACCGTAGCAACTGGATGAGCGACATCGGCCAGTTGAACAAAGACCTGACCGACCTGCGCGTGGCCCGCCTGCAGTACATGATCGCCAATGGCGACGATGCCGCGGCCGCCAACACCCAGGCCAAGCTGAACGCCTTCAGCAAGCAGCAGGCCTACCTGGCCAGTACGTTCAAGAGCCCCGAGAACGTCAAGCTGCTGGGTGAGCTGGGGGAAACCATCAGCGCCTACAAGCTGTCGCTGAACAAGATGCGCCAAGGCTACGACGCCACGCGCGCAGCGCGTAGCACCATGGACAGCTCGGCCGCCGGCGCCGACCAGGCCATGGACCTGCTCAGCCAGGAAGTCATGGCCCGCCCGGAAGCCGACAGCGTGCGCCTGGCCCAGTACCAACTGATCAGCCAGGCGCGCCAGCAGTTGCTGCAGGTGCGCATCGACGTGCGCGGCTACATTGCCGACAACAGTGCCAGCAACGAGCAGGCCGCCCTGCGCCAGCTGGATGCGGCACTGGCCAATGTCGACAACCTCAAAGGCCAGATGCCGGGTGAAAGCACACGCCTGCAGCAACTGGAAAGCGCGGTACGGGCCTACCGTGATGCCGTACGCCAGTTCCGCGATGCGGTCGCCAGCATCACCACCGCGCGTGCGGAAATGACCGTACAGGGTGCCGATATCGTCAAGCGCAGCGATGCGCTGTACCAGATCCAGCTGCAGCGTCGCGACGTCGAAAGCAGCCAGGCCCGCAGCCTGCAGGCCATCGCTACGCTGCTGGCATTGCTGGTCGGCGTGCTGGGGGCGGTGTTGATCACCCGGCAGATCACCCGCCCGTTGCGCGAAACGCTGCTGGCGGTGGAAAAGATCGCCAGTGGCGACCTGACCCAGCAACTGCGCGTCACCCGCCGCGACGAATTGGGCGTGCTGCAGCAAGGCATCGCGCGCATGGGTACCACCTTGCGCGAGCTGATCAGCGGCATCCGCGACGGCGTGACCCAGATCGCCAGCGCTGCCGAAGAACTGTCGGCAGTGACCGAACAGACCAGTGCCGGGGCCAATAGCCAGAAGGTCGAAACCGACCAGGTGGCCACCGCCATGCACGAAATGGCCGCCACCGTGCAAGAAGTGGCGCGCAATGCCGAACAGGCTTCGCACGCCGCCACCGGTGCCGACGAGCAAGCCCGCGCCGGCGACCGTGTGGTCGGTGAAGCGATCGGCCAGATCGAGCGCCTGGCCCAGGACATGCACCGTTCCACTGAAGCCATGAGCCTGCTGCAACAGGAAAGCCAGAAAATCGGCAGTGTGATGGACGTGATCAAGTCGGTGGCAGAACAGACCAACCTGCTGGCGCTGAACGCGGCGATCGAGGCGGCGCGGGCGGGTGAAGCCGGGCGCGGCTTCGCCGTGGTGGCCGATGAAGTACGCGGCCTGGCGCAGCGTACGCAAAAGTCCACCGAAGAAATCGAAGAGCTGATTGCTGGCCTGCAGCAGGGTACGCAGCAAGTGGCCAGCGCCATGCAAGGCAGCCGCACCCTGACCGACAGCAGCGTGGAACTGGCGCGCAAGGCCGGGGCCTCGCTGGAGAGCATTACCAGCACGGTGTCGGGCATTCAGTCGATGAACCAGCAAATTGCCGCGGCCGCAGAGCAGCAGAGTGCGGTGGCCGA
>NZ_AEWE02000023.1:20214-37841 GCF_000190455.2 Pseudomonas sp. TJI-51 | reverse complement strand
GTTTTCTCTATGCACCCCTATTGGGGTTGTCGATGGCCGATTGGAGCGTCAGCCCAAGTCGTTGCGTGAAGCGGTGGCCACCGCCGAACGGTTGGAGCGCGAAGGCTTCCGTTTCTCGGTCGGTATTGGCCAGCTCCTGGTGACGAACATGCGGGCTCTCGGCCTGAGCTACGCCCAAGCGTTTGAGCCGTGCCGCAACCTGCAGGCGATTAGCGAGCTGATGGTCAAGAACTACACCAAAGCCCTGACCGCGAATCCGAACCCACAAGAAGCCCTGCGCGACTCGCTCTCGATGTACTACAGCGGGAACCCTGTACGTGGTTATCGCCCGGACAAAGAGGGTGATCTGTCCTACGTGCAGAAAGTTGTGGTCGGTGCCCTGAATCCTTCGAGTGCTGATCCGATTGTGCCTGCTGTGGAGGCCACTGCAGGCGATGAGGCGATACCCGTAGCGGTTGCATCACCAGGGGCACGAAAAACGCCTGTGCGCGCTCGTACAGCTTCGTCAAAACATAGTGACCCATGGGTGATTGTGACCGACGAAAACGGCCAGGCACCGCAACCCGCTCAACAGGCTGCGATGCAACCGGCGAGCCCTGAGCAGTCAAGGATTCAAGTTGCGCTGGACACTGGCGATGCTGCGCCGGTTGAACAGTTCCAACGCTTCGCTGATCCCAAACCAGCCGCTGCGCTGGCATCCGGCCAAGGGCAAGCGCAAGTCGAGCCATCTTTCGTACAGATCATCAATTGAATTTCTCGCACGCGAGAAAAGGGGGATTTATGCAAAAACTTCCATCCGTTTTTTTGCTGGGAGCGTTATTGCTGTCAGGTCCAGCCGTTGCTGATGAACCGGTCCAGCCGCCCTATGGCCATGACAGTAACCCCGACGCTTGCGGTGCTGTTCTTTGTCTACTTGGCATGACCCGCGATGGTGACTGCGACAAGTACATCCAGAAATATTTCAGTATCAAGCGTTACAAGCACGGACATTTCAGTCCTTCGCGCACGAAAGCCGCACGGGGGGAGACTGTTGAGTCCTGCAAGGACGATGAGGGTTTGACTAAAAAGGCCAACGATATTTGGGGGCCTGTAGAACATGGTTTCTAGAGTTTTCAAGCCACTGGCGTTGACGATGGCACTGGTCGCGGGGGGCAGCCTGCAAGTGCTGGCCCTGGCTGCTGACAACGAGGGCGACGCAAGCCGTCGCATCGAGGTCGGTTTCTAGCCCGAGGGCTCTGCACAGAAACTAGTCTTGCGCACCATTTACGCGGCCACCAGCTCTATCCGCGTTGCTGCGTACGTCTTCACCAGTCCAGACGTTACCCGAGCGCTGGTTGCCGCCAAGCAACGCGGTGTTGACGTGGCGGTGGTCGCCGATCACCGCAGCAACCTCGAAGAAGCGCGCTCAACTGCTGGGCGCCATGCCCTGACGCTTATAGCCAAGACGGGTACCCAAATATTGGATCTGATTTTTCGCGCCCAGCATCAGACACGCGGCCGACTTCGCCTACGGCGCTTACTATTGGCGCAGTTGCACCGTGATCGCACTGGTGGGCCGCGTGCAGCACAACAGGATGTCACCGTTTTGCGGAGCGTCCAGCGGGTCGTCGAAGTACTCGACCGTACCTTCGCGCAAGCTCACCTGGCAGGTATTGCACAAGCCCGCCCGGCAATTGAACGCCGGAGTCAGGCCCGCCTGTTCGGCCAATTCGAGCAATGAATGGCAGTTTTCATCCCAGGCTACGCGGGTGCCGGACGGCATGAAGCAGACACTTACGGCACCGTCCTTTGCCACAGGTTCGCTCAGCGTCGGCTCAGGTGGCGGCGCTGGACTGACGTCGTCTTCCTCAAGCACCGTCGCCGGGCCAAAAAACTCGTAATGAATTCGTTCGCGGGCCACCCCAAGGCTGCGCAACAGCCGCCAGTTGGCCTGCATGAAAAGTCTGGGGCCGCACAGGTAGATATCATAGTCGTCCAACGGCAGCAGGCTTTGCAGGGTTTGGCGACTGATCAGGCCCTGGCTGTGAAAGCGGTCACGATCCGCCTCGCTCGGATTGCGATAACAGAAGTGCACTTCAATGCCCGGGCGCCGGTCGGCCAGGGCCAGCACTTCATCGCGAAACCCATGCACCGCGCCGTTTTCGCAGGCGTGCAGAAAGTGCACCGGGCGCATCGACTGGCCGCTCAGGCGATGCAGCATGCTCAGCATGGGCGTCAAACCGACGCCGCCGCTGAACAGCACCACCGGCCTTGGACTTTGCTCGTCCAGCACAAAGGTGCCGGATGGGCCTGCGATGTCGAGTACGTCGCCAACCCGCACGCCGTCGTGCAGGTGGTTGGAACCTTGTCCGGCCGGCAGGTCTTGGCGATCGAACGGGGCGGGTTCACGCTTGACCGAAATTCGTACCTGGAGCGGGTTGTCCGTGAGGGCACTGACGCTGTAGTTACGCAGCACTCGAGTGCCGTCGCCCAACACCAGCCGCACCGTGAGGAACTGCCCCGGACGAAAGTCCATGGGTGCAGGACCGTCCTGCGGCGCGAGGACGAAGGAGGTAATGACCGCGCTTTCCGGCGTTTTCTCGATCACCCGCCAAGCCTTGAAACCTTGGGGTTGGCTGCTCATCTCAAACCCCCGCTGTTTGCGGTCTGGCCTTGTACCAGCGGGATCAAGTCCGCAGGTTGTTCCTGGGCAATCAATTTGGCCAGGTTACGCCGGAAACGCAGGGGTCCCGAGTCGGAGGCCAGGTCGATATTGGGGCTGCACTTGTTGGCCATGCCTTGATGGACGGCGGCGAGCACCACGCGGTCTTCGGCGAAAGCGTGACGTACGTCCTCATCGAACTGGCGCGAGACTTCCTCGTTGTCCTGGTCGAAGTTGCGCACCTGGAACCAGTAGTAGCGGGTGGTGGACTCATCGATGGGGGTCATGAAGTTGTAGGAGTTCATCAAGAACACCTGTTCGTGCACCGGCCCGGCATCCGATCCGGTGCCGGCCGGGGTGAAGATGGCCTTGATGATGGCCTGGGCCGGGTAGTGCACTTCGTAATGCTGCTTGCGGTCACAGTTGCCGCTGAACTTGACGAACTTGGCGTAGAACGGCGCCACTTCGATGTCGCGCATCCACCGCGACACGATCACGCCGACGTCTGTCACCGTAGTTTGCAGCGGCTCCTGGGCGCATGCGGCGCTGCCAAAGGAGGACTGGTGAACCCAGGCCACGTGGGAGGGGTCGAGCAGGTTGTCGGTCATGTACAGGTAGTTGCAGGGGATGACCATGCTGTCGCCACGATTCAGGCCCCAGGCCGGATCGCCCCATTCGGGCACGTGGCAAATCTTGCTGGCGTCGGCCAGCTCGGCATCGCCCATCCAGATCCAGATCAGGCCGTAGCGCACGGCCAGCGGATAACTGCGCACCTTGGCGCCTTGGGGAACGTGCTTACTGCCGGGGGCGCGCACGCAACTGCCCGAGCAGTCGAAGGTTAGGCCGTGGTAACCGCATTCGATGTCGTCACCTTGGCGCCGCCCTAAGGACAACGGCAGTTTGCGATGCGGGCAGGCATCTTCTAGGGCGACCGGGGTGCCATCGCCTTTGCGGTAAAGCACTACCGCCTCATTCAGCAGCTTGACCGCAAACAGTTGCTCACCGAGTTCGGTTTCACTGGCGGCGACATACCAGGCGTTGCGCATAAACATGGGGTCTCTCCTTATTATTCTTCGGATCGTGGCTAACAACGGATCCAGAATACGAGAGGCCAGTTGAGTAAGAATAGATGGATAAAACTGATATTTGGTTTAGGTTCTCTTAAGTGTTTATCGCGTCCCCACGAACATCTCCTGTGGGAGCTAGCTTGCTCGCTCCCACACTGGGTGCTGTGCGTTTTACAGACCGCCGCGCGTGCCTATCGCGGACAACGCCCGTTCCCAGATCTGCCGCGTTCGCACCCACACCAACTCTTGCCAGTCGCTGTCCGCGGGGAAGAATTGTTCAAGCAGTTGCAACTTGATCTGCCGTGCTTCGGGGCCGGTTGGGTCGCCGTGTAGGTGCAGCCACTGATCGTCGCGCAGCACCGCATGGATTTGTTGACCAGGGTAGGTGCCGCACTCGATCACGAACGGCATCAGTTGCACATGAGGCAAGGCGTTGATGATGGCCTGGGAGGTGTAACCGGTGGCAGTGGCAGCAACGCCGGTGTCACTCTGGCTGTTGGCGCTGGTCATCAGGGTGAACAGCCAGGGCCCGAACAACACCTGGGCCTGGGGCAGTGCCGGGTACGAGGCCTGGGCAATGGTCATCAACATCGGATGGCCATAATCGCCCGCGCCGGTGTGCAGGTCGAAGCACATCGCGACCTCGGCGTGTGCCAGGTGTTCGCCGAGGATCCGGTGCAGGGTCTGGTTCGACCAACTTGAGCTGTTACCGCCGTAGAACAGGCCATCGGGATGGCGATACTGACCGGCCTCGACAATCGACATCACCGCCGACCAGCCCTCGCGGCTGATCCGTTCATTGAGCTGGGCATCGGCGCGCTCACGTTCGGGGCCACGCAGTTGGGTACAGGTGTAGATCGGGTGCAGAGTTTCATAAGCCGCGTTGTCGGGTGGTGTCTTAGTGAAGTCCAGGTAGTTGCGGTTGAGGTCGATGTTGTCCTCGTTGACCCGACGCATCCAGGCCGTGCCCCACGGGTTGATCAAGTGGATCATCAGTACCGCGACGTCGTCGGGCAGGCTGCGCTCCCTGAAGGTTTGCAGCCATTGGCGCTGGCAATCCGAGCCGTAATAACCTTCCACGCCGTGGGTGCCGCTCAAGGCCACCAACACCCGTTTGGCCTGGGGGTTGCCGAGCAGGGCCACATCTGTGCCCAGGGCCTCGGCGAACGGGCCGCGCAATGGGTGCGGGTAATGGCTAAGACGGGCGCCGACGGCCTCGGCGGCGGCGAGGAATTGTTCACGCTGCTGGGTAAAGCTGCGGTGTGATGGAAAACCGTTACTCATGGTTGTCTCCTGTCGAAATGGGGTTACTTCAGGCGGCCGGAGAGGAACTGGGTCAAGCGCTCGCTTTGCGGACTGACCAGCACTTCACCCGGCGGACCTTGCTCTTCAACCCGGCCTTGGTGCAGGAACATCACATGGTTGGAGACGTTGCGCGCAAACCCCATCTCGTGGGTGACCACGACCATGGTGCGACCTTCCTCGGCCAGGGCCTGCATCACTTTCAGCACCTCGCCCACCAGTTCCGGATCCAGCGCGGAAGTGGGTTCGTCGAACAACATCACTTCCGGTTCCATGGCCAAGGCACGGGCAATGGCGACCCTTTGCTGCTGGCCGCCGGACAGGTGGGACGGGTATTTTTTCTCAACGCTCGGGTCCAGACCGACTTTATGCAGGTACTGCCGCGCGCGTGCCTCTGCGTCCTTGCGCTTGACGCCCAGCACATGCACCGGTGCTTCGATGATGTTCTCCAGCACGGTCATGTGCTGCCACAGGTTGAAGTGCTGGAACACCATCGCCAGTTTGGTGCGCACTTTTTGCAGCTGACGCGGGTCGGCCACCCGCAGCGCGCCGTTGAGATCCTGTTTGGTGCGGATTTGCTCGTTGTTTACCGTGATGGTTCCGGCGCACGGCTGTTCCAGGAAGTTGATGCAACGCAGGAAGGTGCTTTTGCCCGAGCCGCTGGAGCCAATGATGCTGATTACGTCGCCAGCTTTGGCCTTGAGCGATACGCCCTTGAGTACTTCGTGGTCGCCGTATTTCTTGTGCAGCTCATCTACGCTTAGCTTATACATGTTCGATGTCTCCAAAAGGACGGTCACTCAATGCGCCTGCGGTTGCAAGAAGGCCAGCCAGCGCACTTCGCAGCGACGAAACAGCCAGACCAGGGTAAACACCATCAGCGCGTACAGCACCGCCGCCAGGCCGAAGGCTTCGAACGAGGAGTAGGTCGCAGAGTTGACGTCGCGAGCGACCTTCAATAGATCGGGCACGGTGGCGGTGAAGGCGAGAGTGGTGGAGTGCAGCATCAGGATCACTTCGTTGCTGTAGTACGGCAGCGAACGGCGCAATGCCGAGGGCAGGATGATTCGCCGGTACAGGGTGAAGGTGGACATGCCATAGGCGCGGCCTGCTTCGATCTCGCCATAGGGCGTGGCGCGGATGGCGCCGGCGAAAATCTCCGTGGTGTAGGCGCACGTGTTGAGGGCAAAGGCCAGCAGGGTGCAGTTCATGCCCTCGCGAAAAAACGCATCGAGGGTCGGTTGGTCGCGCACCACTTGCAAGCTGTAGATCCCGGTGTAGAGGATTAGCAGTTGGATATACAACGGCGTGCCGCGAAACACGTAGGTGTAGAACCATACGGGCATGCGCAGCAGCGGATTGGACGAGACTCGTGCCACGGCCAGCGGCACGGCCAGGGTGCCGCCGATGGCGATGGAAGCGACTAGCAGCCAGAGGGTCATGGCCACGCCTGAGAGTTGGTAGCCGTCAAACCAAAGGTAGGCTTTCCAGTACTCCTGGACGATATCGATCATAGCTGCGCACCTCTGACGCCCACCGAGTAGCGGCGTTCAAGCCACATCAGCACGCCGTTGGAAACGGTGGTCAGGGCCAGGTAGATCAGGCCGCCGACCACGCTGAAGAAAAACAGGTCCATGGAGTTCTTGCCCGCGTCCTGGGTGACTTTGACGATATCGATCAAACCAATGATCGACACCAGCGCCGTGGCCTTGATCAACACCTGCCAGTTGTTGCCGATTCCCGGTAGGGCGAAGCGCATCATTTGTGGAAACAGCACCCGCACAAACACCTGCCGACGATTCATGCCGTAGGCCACGGCAGCTTCCAACTGGCCGGCTGGCACGGACTGAAAAGCGCCGCGGAAGGTCTCGGTGAAATAGGCACCGTAGATGAAACCCAGGGTCAGCACCCCGGCCGCGAAGGGGTTGATGTCAATCTGTTCGGTGTCCAGCCATTCAGTCAGGTTGTTCAGCCAGATCTGCAGGCTGAAGAACAGCAACAACATGATCACCAGGTCCGGCACGCTGCGAATCAGCGTGGTGTAGCCGGCGGCCAGGTGACGCAGCAGCGGTTGTTTCGATAGTTTGGCTGATGCGCCGATCAGGCCCAGCGTGACGGCCAGTACCATGGACATCAGTGCCAGCTGGATGGTCGCCAACGTACCTTCGAGAATGAGCGAACCATAGCCCTGTAAAAGCATGTTCTGTCTCTCCGTTGGCAAGGGCGGCCCGGGGGCCGGCCCTTGCGCGAAATGGATGGGCAAGGCGCCGGATCACCAAGCCGCGAGCGTTCCGGCACCGGTCAAGCGCAGGGCTTTTAGTTGTAGATGTCGAAGGTGAAGTACTTCTTCTGGATGGTGTCGTAGGTGCCGTTCTTGTGCATTTCGGCCAGTGCCCGGTTGATGGCTTCCATCAGCTGCGGCTCGTTCTTGCGCAGGCCGATGGCAATGCCTTCGCCCAGCAGTTCCTGGTTGTACACAGCGTCGCCGGCGAAGGCGAAACCGGTGTTCTTAGGCGTTTGCAAAAAACCCAGTTCGGCCACGGCGGCATCGGTCAGGCTGGCGTCGATACGGCCGCTGACCAGGTCCGGATACAGCAAGTCCTGATTGGGGTAGGTGACCATGATCACCCCTTTAGGCGCCCAGATTTTTTTGACGTACGTCTCTTGGGTAGTGCCTTGGGCTACGCCGACGCGCTTGCCTTTCAGGGATTCTGGCGTAGGCAGCAGACCGCTGTCCTTTTTCGCGATCAAACGGTTGGGGGAGTTATAGAGACGGTCGGAGAAGTCCACGTTTTTTTTGCGCTGGTCGTTGATGGTCATTGCCGACAACACGGCATCGAACTTTTTCGCCCGCAGCGCCGGGATGATGCTGTCGAATGCGTTTTCCACCCACACGCACTTGACCTTCAGCTCGGCGCAAATGGCGTTGCCCAGGTCGATGTCAAAGCCCACCAGTTGACCGTCGGGGTTTTTCGATTCGAACGGAGCGAAGGTCGGATCGACGCCAAAGCGAATGACGCTTAAATCCTTGGCCAGGACGCCGGTGGAAGCCAATGCAAAGACGGTGGCGAGTACAAATTTTTTCATTGTTGTTTTTCCTTTGTCTGACGGATCGAACGCTAACGATGTATTACAGAAAAATCTTTATATGATAGTACCTGTATATATATTTAATGCAAAATACAGGCCAATTCACGGAAAATGCCTGCAAGGTGCTGTTTTTCGCGGTGCTGATAAGCCCGGGGTGGCTGAGTCGCCGGGCCACTATGGTTTTTTGGTACGCATGGTTACATCAGAGGCTGCACCGTATCGGGTCTTGCGTAACAACATGGGGCGTCTCCTGACCGGGACAGGTAAATACCCGCCAAAGCCAGAATACGAGGCTTTTCATATACAAAAAATGTCGAAAACTGTGGCTTGCTATAGCTCAGCTAAAGTATAAAACCGTCGATTGCTATGGAGATGATGATGAACAGCTTGCCTTCCCTGCGCGCGCTGCAGGTTTTTGAAGCCGTGGGACGTTTCGGCGGCATTGTCGAGGCCGCCAAGCGTCTGGGTATCTCGGCCGGTGCCGTCAGCCAACAAATGAAACTGCTGGAAGACACCCTGGGCTTGAGCCTGACCTTGAAGGTCGGCAAGCGTATTCGCCTGACCGCCGCCGGCCAGCGTTATCACGATAGCTGCGCAGCGGCATTCGAGAGCCTGCGCATCGCCCAGGTCGAGGTCGAGCGGTCGAAAAACGCCAGCAACCTGCGCATCAGCGCTTTGCCGTCATTGCTGTCGGATTGGTTGGCACCGCACATCTATGCCTGGCAGGACGAGCACCCGGAACTCAATTTGTTTCTCGATGGCAGTCACGCCGAACCTTCGCCAGAGGGCTACGACATCGATTTTCGCTTCACCTACGGCGACTACGTGGCCACGGAAAACGCCATCGAACTGTTTCGCGATTGCGTGGTGCCGGTGTGCAGCCCTTGGTTGTTGCGGCCTGATGTGCTGCTCAACAAACCGGCAGACCTGCTGGCATATCCGCTGCTGTCCATCGACTGGCTACCGAAGTTTGCCTCGCCGCCTTCGTGGCGTGACTGGTTCAAGGCCCAACAGGTGGACTGCGAAAGCATTCGCGATGGCTACCGCGTGTATTCCTTGTCTGCCATGGCAATCCAGGCCGCATTGGCGGGGCAGGGTGTGGTACTGGCGCAATACTCAATGGTGGCTGATGCGTTGTCAGATGGGCGTTTGATCAGGCCGTTTGCCCGGGCCTTGCCCTTGCCGTCGGCGTATTTTTTGGTGGGTGCCAAGGGCGCGTTCGACAAGGCCCACTGCCGCGACTTCCACCGTTGGATTGTGGCGCGCGGGCGTGAGCAAATGGTGATCAATCAGCGGTTGCTGGCGTAGCCGTCACTAGGCTGCGCTTGAGCTCAGGTTTTCGTCGGACAGTTCGCTGTTGGAGCGCCGGCACAGGTAGTACTGGCGGCCGTCATCCACGTGCAGGTCGAACAGCTTTACCAGTTCGCCGCTGGCGACATCGGCGCCACCAACGGCTCGCGCAGCAGCGAGCAACCCAGGCCGGTCAGCGCCAGTTGCCCGTCTTCGAGCAGCAAGCCATTGAGCGCACTGGCGTGCTTGACCTCGGCGACTTGAAACCATTCGGCCCAGGTGCCGCGTTCTTCGTCGTGCAGCAACGGCAGTTGGCTCAAGGCCTGGGGCGAGTCGATGGGGGCGTGGCGCTGAAGGAATTCGCGGCTGCAATAGGGCGAGACGGCACCCGAGATCAGCGGCTCGCTGTGATTGCCCGGCCAGTGGCTGGTTCGCTGGAATAGCTGCGGTGGTTTGCGTAGGTGACGTTGATGTCCAGTTCCGGGTTTTGCGCCAGGAACTCGACCAGCCTCGGAATGAACAGGTTGATGCCAAACAGCGGAATCAAGCTGATGGTCACCTGGCGCATGACGGACTTCTCGCGCACATGCTCGGTGGCGCTGTGCAATACCGCGAAAGCCGAGCGGATGGCACGGTAATAGGGGGCATGCCGAGATAAGGCAAAGTTCACTAATTTGGTATGCCGCCGCTTGGGCTGTTGGGCCGCATGCGTTTTTCGCGTTCCAAAGCTCGCTCGGTTTTTGGCCCATCCACAACCGTTTTCGGGGCGTGCGCTTTCTGCAGGCGCTGGGCGTCCCGCTCTTTTTGCAGCGCCAGTGCCGTGGTTTTGTCGTAGCGCTTGGCAATAGAACCCGGCAAACCGGCGATAGCATCGGTGTAGATCCTCGCTTCCAACCGCGCCCGACTGATGGCCACGTAGAACAGATTTAGCGAAGTGGTACGGCTCTTGGTGTTCACGGAGATCATCACGCGATCATTGGTTAGGCCCTGCGCACTGTGAACAGTCGCGGAATAAGCGTGTTCCAGGTGCAGCGGTTTGTTCGATGGCAGCTTCACCACGCGCTCCGGCTTTCCGTCGCGCTCTCTGGTCGAAGCCAGCTCGATCATGCCGTTGGCTGTGCTGATAACTCGCATCCGGTCGCCGTTGGTGAGGTCGAGTGATGGCGTGTTGCGGGTGATGCGTACCAGGTCGCCAATGGACAGCTCCGGGCGCTCTGCCTTGTAGACGCTGAGCTTTGTAACCTGTCGCGAGTTGATCTGACGGCTCTGGCCATCGGCACCGGTCACGACAAGGATGTTTCCCGGTAACGCCTGTTTGACGGTGTAGTTCTCGCCACGAACCAAGCCCGCTTTTTTGTAGTCTTTCTCCGGCTGAATGACCATTCCTTGCTGGTAGGTCGGTGCGTAGCGCCGCTCTGCCTGAGTCATATCAACGCGGTTCAACGTGTCGAACTTCGCCCCCCGGCCCTCAAGGCCCAATGCCTTGCGCGCCAAAGTGTTGATCTCTTTGCGGTCTTTGTTTGTACCGGCAACGATCAATACCTCTCTACGCTCCTGGTCAGTCAGTTGCATGTAGTCGTTGACGATCGCTTGATGTCGATCGATAGGGTTGCGCAGTTCCTCAATGTGCTTGATGTGCTGCAGCGACTTGGGAGTATTGCCATCGGCGGCGTGCTCGACGGCTAATTTCAACTCGGGGTCTTTCTGCCGCTGGATCTCCTTGATCCGGGCGGTTTGCATGCCGTTCTGCTGGAGCTGGGCGAATGGTTTTCCCGCCTCGATGGCCTCGGTCTGTTTGGTATCGCCCAGCTGAACAAGGCGGGCCCCGAACTTTTCCACCAGCCGCATGAGCTGTTCCATCTGGCGAGCGCCGACGACACCGGCCTCGTCGAGAACAATGATAGTCCTTTCGTCCAGGGTCTTGTCTTTGGTGTTGAAAAAGCTGGCCAGGGTATGAGCGTCCATCCCCTCGTTTTTGAGTGCGGCAACTTGGTTCCCATACGGCGCCAATGCGAGGATTCGATAGCCGAGTTGATCCTCTGTCTTGCCGTAACTCATTGCCTCGTTGACGGATGTGAGCAGTTGCACGGCCCGCTCAACGGAGTAGGTTTTGCCCGTACCAGCATCACCCTGAATGCCGACAAACCGATTCTCCGTGCTGACGATGGTCTCGACGGCTTGCCGTTGGCCAGCGGTGAGGGTTGATCCTTCAAGTGCTTTAGCGACCTGCTCCTGGGACATGAGCGGCGTCACCTGGCCCCGGCCAGTGCGCTCAATGGCAAGGATGGCTTTCTCGCGCTTCAAGCCTTTCTGTGTGGTGTAGCGCTTCTCGGTTGGCACCAATGAACCGCGCTCGATGGCGGTGGCCACGTACTGTTTTGCCTGCTTGTCCGTCCAGCCTTTCAACTCCTGCAGGTGAGCTTGCCAACCTGCAGGCGACAACACGGGCGCGTTTTCCGTGGGCTGTGCCATTGAGTAGGCCGGTGCTGACTCTATGAGCGTACCTTGTTGTACCAGCCGGGCTATTTCGGCCCGTACCTGGTCAGGCCCGGCCAACCCTACCGAACGCTGGAGCGCCACGGTCAACAGGTCCAACTGGGTAACAACCTGTTCACGCTCGGTCAGGTGATTGATTGCGTATTGCACAACGGCTTGGGCCGGTGTCAGCCCTGCGGGTAGATTGGGATCAGATGGAACGCGGCCAGCGCCTGACGCTGGGCCTGATTCACCATACTCGCGGCCATCCAATCGGCTTTGTGGGCCGTAGTCGATCCCTAACTCGCGGCTTTTCGTCACCCAATACTGTTTCACCAGATCGTGGTCGCGCTCGTCTTTGTGCGGCCTGGTGGCCATTGAGATAACTTGTTTTTCCAGAGTGGTCGCGTCGGCCCGGGTTTTCCCGTCCTTGGCCAACGCTTCTTCAATGACTTTGCTGCGGCTGGAGAATGCTTCGATCTGTTCCCGTGAAATGTGATTCAGCTCGAAGTTGCCTTTGCCATCGAGTACGCGGATCTCGTAGCCCAGCTCGCGCAGCTCCAAGGCCAGTTGGCCCTTGTACATGGGGTTTGGGGAGCAATGGAACCAAAAACCAACGTAAGCTCTGAATCCCACCGTAAAGGGGCTTTCCGATCTCCAGCTCACCCGCCAGGCATTACTCTCTGATCAGTGCCTCGATGATCGGGCAGATCGTTCCGCCGTCTCCCGCATCACATTGCTGCACCAGTTCGCCTAACAGTTGCTGCATGACGACCAAGTCGGCCATCTTCTGCTCGATCAACGCGAGCTTGCGTGCAGCCCGTGCTCGCGTTTCGGCACAGGCGCACGACTCATCCAGCGTCAGCAGTCCACCGACTTCCGAGAGCGTGAAACCCAGCGCCTGAGCCCGCTTGATGAAACGCAGTCGCTTCACCATGTCCACCGGATAGCGCCGATGGCCACCCAAGGGTTTGGCTGGTTCATCCAGCAGCCCGCGTCGCTGGTAGTAGCGGATCGTCTCGACGTTCACCCCGGCGGCGTCTGCCAGCTTGCCAATGGTCAGCTCTGTGGCCATCACTTTCTCCTTGATTCCGTACTTTGGTACGGAGTTTAGAATAGCACCTAGGCAATCAGGCTCAGGAGATGGGAATGGGGATGCAACTCACCGGGAAAGGCTCGCTGGTCGCGAGTTCGCTGACCGCCATCGGTGCGTCGGTGTGCTGTGTCGGGCCACTGGTGCTGTTGGCACTCGGTGTCGGCGGTACGTGGGTGGGCGCTCTGACCATGATGGAGCCACTACGCCCCCTCTTCATCGGGTTGACTCTACTGTTCCTGGGATTGGCATTCCGCAAGCTCTACCTGGTGCCACAGGTTTGTACGCCAGGTACACCCTGCGCCAATCCGCGCACGCTCGTGCGACAGCGACTCGTGTTCTGGATCGTCAGCGTGCTGCTGCTCGGCCTATTGGCCGTGCCGTGGCTCGCCCCGCTGTTCTACTGAAGGAGATTAACCATGCGCAAACTGCTGATCGCCGTGCTTTTCGCCTTGCCCTTCGTGGCGCTGGCGGCTCCCCCGAAAACCGTCACGCTCGACGTGCAGAACATGACGTGCGGACTCTGTCCGATCACGGTCAAGAAGTCGCTGGAGAAGGTGTCCGGCGTGAGTGACGTCCAGGTCAATTTCGACCAGAAGACGGCGACCGTCACCTACGATCCCGATAAGGCCCAGCCCGAGGCACTGACTGAGGCGACCGCGAACGCGGGATACCCCTCCACAGTGCAGAAGTGAGGTCACGATGAGCGCCATTGTCCTTGAGTCCGTGCTGACTTGCCCGCGCTGCGGCTTCGCCAAGCCGGAAACCATGCCCACGGACGCCTGCCAGTTCTATTACGAGTGCAGCAACTGCAAGGCGCTGCTGCGCCCCAACCCAGGGGATTGCTGCGTTTTCTGTTCGTTCGGCTCGGTGAAGTGCCCGCCGATCCAGCAGCAGCTTGGGTGTTGCTCATAGCGTTTAGGGGGATCACAGGTCGTCGTCTGGATTACGCAGTGGCCGCAGCTCGCCGCGCGCAACTTCTTCCGGTACCGCAAAGGAATACCGCCCGAGCATGTTGATGTGCTCGTAGATCAGCGGCGATAGCCGGGCCAAATCCTCTTCCAGCACTGGATAGCCGTGCTGCTTGAGCCGTTCCACGGCCGCCGTCATGTAGAGGGTGTTCCACAGCACGATGATGTTCACCACCAGGCCCAGAGCACCGAGCTGGTCTTCCTGGCCTTCGCGGTAGCGCTGGCGGAGCTCGCCGCGTTTGCCGTGGAACACGGCGCGGGCCAGGCTGTGCCGGCCTTCGCCTCGGTTCAACTGGGTCAGGGTGGCGCGGCGCTTGGACTCGTCGTCGATATAGGTCAACGTGTGCAGAGTCTTTTCGATCCGCCCGAATTCGGCCAGCGCCTGGGCCAGCCGGGTGGGTCTATCTCCCGTTTGCAGCGTGCGCATGATGCCAGTCGCCGGCACCCGGCCGAGTTTGAGCGAGCCGGCCAGGCGCAGCAGGTCGTCCCAGTGCTCGGCGATCAGGTCGAGTTTGACCGACTGGCGGGCCAGCCCGTTGAGCTTGCCGTAGTCCGCGTCCGGGCGCGTGCGCCAGAAGCGGGTACCGCCGACATCGGCCAGCCGCGGACTGAAGTGGTAGCCAAGTAGGCGGAAGAGCCCGAACACCACATCGCTGTAGGCCCCGGTGTCGGTCATGATTTGCGTCGGCTGCAACTCGGTCTGCTGTTCCAGCACGACCGCCAGCAACACCAGGCTGTCGCGCAGCGTGCCGGGCACGGTGATGGCGTTGAGGCCGGAGAATTGGTCGGAAATCAGGTTGTACCAGGTGACACCCCGGCCGGTGCCGAAATACTTCGGATTGGGGCCGGCATGCACGGTGCGCACCGGTACGACGAAGCGCATGCCATCGGCGGAGGCGACCTCGCCGCCACCCCAGACTTGGGCCAGTTCCAGTTGGCTTTGCGCTCCGACCAGGATGGCGTTAGCCGCTGACAGGGTGTCGTCGCGGATATAATTCTGGCTGACCCAGGACAGCCGGTCACGGCGCAGCGCCGGGTTGTCGGTGCGGATCAAGGGCTCCAGGCCGGTGTTGCAGGCCCCGCCCAACAGCACCGCGCAGAGGCTGGTGACCAGGTTGTCGGCGCGTGCATTGCGTTCGGAGACATGGGTGAAGGCCTCGGAAAAGCCAGTGCGGGCGGCGATTTCCAAGAGGATTTCCGGCAGATCGACACGCGGCATCAGGTCAGACACGGCCGCCCGCAGTTGCAGCAACGAGCAGGGCTCGTCCAGCTTGTCCAGCGCCCCGAGCGACAGTTCGGTCTTGCCCTCGGTGTTCTCGCTCAGTTGAATCGCCGGGTTGTCGGGCAGGCGCGCGGCTACTGCCAGCCAGGTTGCATCCAGCTCGACGGACAAGGCGTCCAGGGTGGTTTTGGCGTCGATGGTCAGGCCCAGTGACCGGCAGATGATCGGTCGCGCCGCCAGCCATTCGGCACCGTCGAGCAGGCCAAGGCGCGGGTCGGCATAGCGCCAACTGGGCGAGACGAAGACATCGCGGCGGCGCAGGGCCGTGCGCAGCGCATCGAGCGTGCAGAACACATAGGCACCCATGTCGAGGGAGCCATCTTCGCGGGTGATGTGCTTCTGCCAAGCCTTGGCCACGATCTCCTGCGGCGCGTCATCCTCTGGCTTCCGGCGCGGCAGGGTCAGTTGCAGCCCCCCCAGACTAGCCGCCACGCCCTTGCCGGCCGGGCTGAAGCCGAAGCGGATGTGCTTGAGCAGGTCGGGCAGGAAGCGGCGCACGCTGCGGTAGCGCGCTTCCAATGCAAGAAAATAGACGTCATCTACCGGGCGGATCAGCGCGTTGACCTCTTCCAGGGCCTTTTCCAGGGTGGTCCTCGGCAGGTCGTTGAACAGCCGGGCGCGCACGTTGTCATCGCTGATCGAGCTGTCCAGCACGACCTTGCACGCGGCGGCGAGCGTCGCGGCCGACCGATCCAGGTCTTTCAGGCTGCGCATGCGGGCTTTCTTGTCGGCCTTCTCCGCGTTGCTGAACAGGTCGCGCAGCAAGGCCTCCAGGACTTCCAGTGCGTCGTCGTGCGCAGTCGCCTCCAGGCAGAGTGCGAAGGCCACCAGTGTCGCCATCCGCCGCGACGCCGGCAGCCGATTAATCGCGGTGACCTTGGCCGTGTTGGCGAAGCGGGCCAGGGCGGCGATACGGCTGGGGGGGATGTGCGCCGCCGCCGGCAAGGTGATGCCGATGCCGCGCACGTCATCGAGCCGGCGCAGTGCCCGAATCAACGCGGGGCCACTGACCATGACCGGGCCGGAGCGCAATTGATCCAGCCGGGAGCTGCGGTTGCCTTCGGCCACCGTCAGCAAGTCTTGCAGTTGCAATCGCTGTTCCTCAGTCACGCTGCGGCCCAGCGTAAACCAGAGGCGTTCTTCGACCCGACTGCGCAACTGGGCGATAAAGCGCTCTAGTTGAGACACACCAGGCAGGAGGACTTTCTGTGTGAACAGCCACGAGGTGGCTCGCTCAAACAGCACTCCCGGCCGGTCGGTGCCCGTCCAGCAGAGGGCATACAGCCAGCGGCTCAAGCGAAAGCCGATGCCCGGATCGGTGAAATGACGATAGCCAAAGCGGTTCTGAATATCGGTGGCATGTATCCAGCGGCGATGATCGCTATAGCGCTGGAGGCAGTCGGGGTCTGGAATCGCCAGTTGTCGGCAAAGCACCTGCAGGACTTCCACCGGCACGGCGGCGGGCTTGTCCGGCAGAACGCCAACGAAGCGGACGGTGGTCAGCAGAACGGCATAACCCAGACGGTTATGGCTACCCCGCAGCACCTGGATGGCTTCACGGTCTTCATCGCTCAGGTGGAAGTAACGTTCCAGCTCTTCACGGCTGGGCGAATCAACATAGCGGCCAAAACCGTCGCGTTGCTCTTGAGTCAGAAAACCGACCGGCATTGATCACAGCACCTCGACGCAGAACACGGCGGGCGTGACGATCCGCGTGCGTTCGATGTGCCCGCGTTGCAGCAGGCCGGCGCGGCGATCACCGGTTACCAGGTAGTCCGCATCGCCCGCCAAGGCCATGGCCAGCAAAAACGAGTCATCCGGATCATCGGCTTCGACCTCGATGGTCAGGCGCTCCAGTACCACAGCCCGTTGCAGGTTATTGATCATGGCGCCCACCTTGGCGGGCTGTAGGATGGCCTGAAGCTTGGGATAGCGGCTGGCTCGACGAATTTCATCGAGTTGCATCCGCGAGGTCACCACCTCGAAACGCGCCGCCCGCCAGGCACGGTAGATCGCATCGGGCGCGCCATGTGGCGAGATCAGGGCGCTGAACAGGATGTTGGTATCCAACACGACCCGCATCAGCGCTTACGTGCCCAGTCGAGCGCTTCGTCAACCGCGTTGGTCAATTCTGCCTCACTCAGATGGGCGTTAGCGGCCTTGGCCTGCTCAGCGCTCAGCTCCAGGATGTGTGCCCGTACCGCTTCTTCGATGAAGCGCGACAGGTCGCCCTTACGGCCGCCGCCCTGGCTGGCCAGAAACATCCGAAGCGACTGGTCGGTGTCGGCCGAGACGGCGACATTCCAGCGAATGGTATTCATAGCGTTCTCCGCTAATAGGTGTTTGTGTGTTTATACGCCAATCACAAAGGGCGATGCAATGGTTCGACAAAACGATGGTTTTCCCGAACTAACCA
>NZ_AEWE02000023.1:0-20162 GCF_000190455.2 Pseudomonas sp. TJI-51 | reverse complement strand
TCCGTTGCTCCCCAAACCCCCTCGACCGGCCTCTCATTGGACAGCACGACATTCGGTGCCGTTAGCCAGTGGAGCGCACCTCCTAGATCCCCATCGTACAGCTCCAATAGCGCATCGAGGATCTCGATAAGACGACAGAACACCTCACCAGCCTGTATAGACATCACGGCACTGCCGGGGGACGCAGTGATCCACTGCGCGATCTGCGCTGGCGATCGCTCCAACTCGCTTGCCAAATCGGAGATCAACGACACCGGCAGGCCCGCCAGTACGGCGACGTGCAGATAGTAGTGGCCTCTCGGCAAATCCAGTTTTTCGCGGAGCCTTTCCATAACTGCCTCCAGGATAATTGGCCATTTGATAATGTCATCTTGGCCCCGAGTTTGCGCATGATGGTCTCGAACCATCCGCACCGTAGCTTCGAGAGAGAGCGAATGAACACTATCTGAAGGCTACTCGGCAGTGCGAGAGGGCTTTGGCAGTGACGCTTTGATCGGTGTTATTATTGAAACCTGCCCAAGAGCTTCCTCTCCCGGGTGCGTGTACCGGTGATGAAACTTGGTTTGAGGCGGTCTCGTTGAGGCCGCCTTTGTCGCTTCTGGGAGAGCCCCCAGTACTAAGCAGCCGTTATGCGTCGAAGCGCAAAGCCTCGACCAAAGCTGTTCGCAGGCCCTCTAACTCGGCATTTCTCCAATCTTATGAACTCGCGCTGGGTACGGACGGCGGGAATTATCTGCAATTATCTCGGCATAGATAATTGATCAATATTTAGCCGCCACTACTGAGCAGCGCCTCTCAAAGTTAATCCTTTAGATACAGCAGGTTACAGAACGAATGTCCTAATTTTTGCCTTATCTCGGCATGCCCCCTAATGCGGAAAATGGCTGCTGCGAGGTGCTCGCGGCGGCCAAAAACGGAGAACTGAGCGGGTTACCTGGTCGATTTTGATCGACGGCCCGCTTTCAAAAGCAGCAAGGGCTGAAGTCGACCGGAAATACAGGGTTACTTCAGACCTTCCTTAGGTAGCGGCCATTGCTGCGAGTGAACAACGCGCCAACTTCCGTTCGACAGACATTCACGGCGATCGCCAGGCAAAACAGCGGGAACGAGAGGCGTCCCAGAATGAACAGGTTATCCAGTGATGGCCATGCCAGACGCATGTGGTCGAGCACCATCGTGAGCAGGGCGATCCACTTGATGAGGTCCTGTCCGTTGTGTCGTTCAACCCGCGAAGGTGGTGATTCGTACGCGCTCAACTCAGGTTCTCCAGGATGAGAATCGCAAGGACCAGATACCGTCCGCCCTTGGCGAGCGTGACGATCAGGACGAACCGCCAGAGCGGCTCTTTCATCACGCCGGCGATCACGGTTAGCGGGTCTCCAATGATGGGTACCCAACTGAGCAGCAGCGACCAGTACCCGTAACGTTCATAGGAGGCTTTGGCTTTTTCGAAGGCCGCTTGCTTTACCGGAAACCAGCGCTTTTCGCGATAAGCCTCGATACCTCGTCCCAGCAGCCAGTTCACAACCGATCCGAGTACGTTGCCTGTGGTGGCCACCACCAGCAGGATGGCTGTGGAAAAACGCTCGGATATCAGCAGTCCGCCCAGCACTGCCTCCGATTGCATGGGCAGCAGGGTTGCCGCGCCGAATGCAGCCAGAAACAGGCCGAGGTAACCGCCGTACTCAAACATTCAACAACCGAGCACCGTGCCTACAGGTATTTGGTGATTTGCTTGAATTCGTCCAGTGCCGAACGGTCGCCCTTGCTCAGGGCTGTCACCGAGTCTTCCAGGCAATGGTCGATGTGGTCCTGGATCAGTGTCCGCTTCGCCTGGCACACGGCCTTTTCAACAGCATGGAGCTGCTGGGCGATGTCCACGCATTCACGTCCTTCATCGATCATGGTGATGATGCTGCGCAGGTGGCCGTCCGCTCGCTTGAGGCGTTTGATGATGGCGTCGTGAGTCTGGTGGGTATGAGCGTGACCATGCGGTTGGTCGTGAACGTGTTCTGACATGACTTGAGTCTCAGACGGCGATACTTTACGCTCTGCATGCTATCCCCCTGGGGGGGTTGGGTCAAACGCGCTATTTCACACCGTGTTTCAACCGGATAAGCATTGGGATGTCTCGTCGTTTTCTTTCAGCGACCATGATCGTGGCTTTGGCAATGGCCTTTCTGCTGGCCTGGACCGGTCATGCCTATTCACTTTCCGTCCTCTCGCAAATCACGGCAAAGAGCGCCCAGAGCCTGACTCATGATCACTCCCACGACTCGTCCCTGAGTTGTGCGCAGTGCTCTGATCACTACCACTCCCCCCTGACGCCCGATCACCAGCACGAAACGCCTCAGATACCAGCTGCAATCCACTTCTCCAGTCATTTCGAAGCCTCGGTACACCTGGCCATGCTGGGCGATTCCGTGCCTTGGCCCCCCATCTTCCGTATCGAACGCCCACCCCGTCCTGTGCTTGCTTCCTGACCAAGGCCGCTCTGCGGCCAACAATCACTGCAAGAAAGGATTGATCCATGCATTCGCACTCCCTAAAGGGTGGGGGCCTGTTCGCCATGCGTTCACGCCACCTGTTGTATCTGCTGTTCCTGCTCGTCGCCTCGCTGTTCATCGGCATGCCAGAAGCTCTGGCCCATGCCGTGGCCGAGGGTGACAAGGGCTTCATCCAGGAAAGCACCGGGGTCATGCTGATCCCCTTCATCTACATGGGCGCCAAGCACATGGTCACGGGATACGACCATCTGCTGTTCCTGTTCGGCGTCATCTTCTTCCTCTACCGGCTGAAGGATGTCGGCCTGTACGTCACGCTGTTTGCGGTCGGCCATTCGGTGACGCTGCTGATCGGCGTGCTGACGGAAGTCAGCATCAGCTCGTACGTCATCGACGCAATCATCGGTTTCTCGGTGGTGTACAAGGCCCTGGATAACCTGGGCGCCTTCCAGCGCTGGTTCGGCTATCAGCCGAACACCAAGGCCGCCACGCTGATTTTCGGCCTGCTGCACGGCTTCGGCCTGGCAACCAAGATCCAGGAATACGAGATCTCTCCCGATGGGCTGATCCCCAACCTGATCGCCTTCAACGTAGGGGTGGAGATCGGTCAGCTGATGGCGTTGAGCGCCATTCTGATCCTGATGGGCTTCTGGAGGCAGACCCCAAGCTTCTGGCGTCATGCCTATACCGCCAACGTCGCAATGATGAGTGCTGGTTTCCTGTTGATGGGTTACCAGATCTCCGGCCTGTTTCTGACCGCTTAAGGACTCCTGATCATGTTCAATTCTCCACTCCCATCGGCAAGCGAATTGCCGAGCAGCCGCCAACTCGTTCGTTCCACCGTCATTGCCCTGGCTGTCGCCATGGGCCTGCTGGTCACCGTGGTGATGCCTTCGGAATACGCGGTCGACCCGACCGGCCTGGGCCGCGCCATGGGCCTGACGCAAATGGGCGAGATCAAGATCACCCTCGCTGCCGAGGCTTTGGCTGACGAGGCTGCGTCGAAAGCGGCAGCTGCTCCGGCCCCAGCTCCTGTCGTTGCTGCTGCACCGGCACCTGCACCGGTAGCGCCACCCGTACAGCAAGTGGCAGCAGCCCCTCAGCCCGCGGCTCCCGTATCCAGCAAACCTGCTGCCAACGCCAAGTCCGATCAGGTCACCGTAACCCTGACGCCAGGCGAAGGTCGGGAGATCAAGCTGGAAATGCTCAAGGGCAGCACTGTGAGCTATGAATGGACCGCATCCGGCCCGGTCAACCACGACACCCACGGTGAGATCTACAACGCCGCCCAAGGCGATTTCCACAGCTACAGCAAAGGGCGTCAGGTGAAAGGCGACAAGGGCGACCTGACCGCGCTGTTCGATGGCACCCATGGCTGGTTCTGGCGTAACCGCACCAACGCCGATGTCACCATCGTGCTGAACACGACTGGCGACTACCTGAACGTGAAGAAGTAATCCCGCCGGGGCGAACCTGTTGTTCGCCCCGACTTTTTGATCTCAATTGGAATAGCTGAAGATGACTACCAAAATCCTCAAATCGCTCGTTGTGCTGAGCTTCCTCGGCCTGTTGGCTGCCTGCGGTGGTACTGATACCGAATCGAAGTCTGGCGATGCGGGTCACGGCCACTCGCACGAGTGATGCAAACAGGGCCGCTAAAGCGGCCCTGTTTCTTTCTGGATTACGCGAAGATCATCGATAGAACCCGTGCAACGCGGGCTTTATGGCTTTGGCCATTTCCGGTGATCGTCATCGATGACGAACGAGTGCGCATGCGCATTGCCGTTGGCCACGTGCGGGTGGTCTTCCGGCAGGTCATCGTGATTGTGCGCTACCACGTCTTCCTCATACTCCGGGCGCCAGATCCGCTTGCTCACCAGCCAGGCTACGGCGGCAACCAGACTCAGTCCGATGAACGAAGCCGTCAGGCTGACGCTTGCCCCCAACCATCCCGCGAGCGGGTAGGTGATCAGCCAGCAGGCGTGTGAAAGGGCGAACTGGGCGGCGAACAGCGCAGGTCGATCCTGGGCTGAGGACGAGCGCCGCAGAATGCGTCCGGACGGTGTCTGTGCCAGGGAGTAGCCGGCACCCAACACCAGCCACAACAGGATCAGCGCCGGGTAACTGGAGACGAAGGTACCCAGGATCAAACCGGCTACCAGCACGGCACCGCCGGCCAGCATCGCCTTGCGATCGTCCAGTCGTTCCAGCAGCTTGGGCAGCATCAGGGCGACCACCATCGAGCCACCGCCGAAGGCCATCAAGGCCATGGCGGTAGAGCTCTGGGGCAGCGCGAACTTGGATTGCACCAGTACCACGGTGTTGACGATGACCATGGCGCTGGCGGCTGCGATCGTCAGGTTCAGTGCAAGAAGGCCACGCAGCCGCGGGGTGCGCAGGAAAATCCGCATGCCCTTGGTGGTGCGTTCATAGATGCTGCGTTTGGGTCCTCGTGCCGCCAGGGGCAGCACCACGGTACCGACCATCGCGGCGGACACCAGGAAGCCCACCACCGTGCCCGCGAACAGGCTGTGGAAGCTGACCACCGTAAGCAACAGCGCGGCCAGCATCGGACTGATCACGCTTTCCAGGTCATAGGCCAGGCGCGAAAGGGAAAGCGCCCGGGTGTACTCGCGCTCATCCGGCAGGATGTCAGGGATGGTGGCCTGGAAGGTTGGCGTAAACGCCGCAGAGGCCGACTGCAGCACGAAAATCAGCACGTACACCTGCCAGATCTCGGTGACGAAGGGCAGCATCAGCGCGACCGCTGCCCTGACCAGATCGAGGGTGACCAGCATCGCCTTGCGCGGCAGATGCTCGGCGAACGCGGCGGCAACCGGTGCAACGCCGATGTAAGCCGCCATCTTGATGGCGAGCGCGGTACCCAATACAGCTCCCGCCTGGGCGCCGGCCAGGTCGAATGCCAGAAGCCCGAGGGCAACCGTCGCCAGACCAGTGCCCACCAGGGCGATCACCTGGGCCAGAAAGAGGTGTCGATAAGTACGATTTTTTAGAACGGATAGCATGCGCTACCTCCGGGTAGTGCGGGTGATTCATGTTTCTAGCGTATCCCCCCTGGGGGGATACGGTCAACGTGAGTGAATCGAACCCTCATCCCGGCAGTGCATTTTCCTGAGAACAGAGCTAAAGTAGAGATTCATACATTTTATGTTTGATTCTCTACATGAAAAATTGGCTTCTTCTTGTGTTGGCACTCCCCACGGCCAACGCGACCGAACGTATGCGTGCCTGGCGGGCGTTGAAGGCTTGCGGCGCTGCCGTGCTGCGCGACGGTGTGTACCTGTTGCCTGAGCAGGACGCGGGCCGCGAGGCGTTCGAGTCCGTGGAGCGCGATGTGACGGTCAGCGGCGGCACTGCGTTTCTGCTGGCATTCCCGGACGAAGAAACTCGCTTCGCCGGCCTGTTCGACCGGAGTGAGGAGTACAGCAAGCTGCGCGACGAAGTCGCCGCGTGCAGGGAGGGACTGCTTCCCGAGAACGCCCTGCAGGTCGCTCGCCAGGTCAGAAAACTGCGCAAGAGCTTCGCCCAGTTGGCCCTGATCGACTTCTTCCCCGGCGTTGCGAAGCAGCAGACGGAGACCGCGCTGGAAGCGCTGGAGACGGCAATCAGCCGTGCCCTCTCACCTGATGAACCGCACATTCAGGATCATCCCGTCACGCTGCTGGACCACAGTCATTACCAGGGGCGTCGCTGGGCAACCCGTCGACGTCCCTGGGTCGACCGGCTGGCCTGTGCCTGGCTCATCCAGCGCTTCATCGACAGCGGCGCGGAAATCCTCTGGCTGGAATCCCCGAGCGACTGCCCCGCCGATGCACTGGGCTTTGACTTCGATGGCGCCGCGTTCAGCCATGTCGGGCACCGCGTCACCTTCGAAACCCTGATCGACAGCTTCGTGCTGCAGGCTCCAGGCCTTTCACGCATCGCCGCGCTGGTTCACTACCTCGATGTCGGTGGCAGCCAGCCTGCGGAAGCGTCCGGCATCGAGCGTGTCCTGGCGGGCCTGCGCGAGAGCATTACCGATGACAACCAACTGATGGCAGCGGCAAACGGCATCTTCGACGGGCTGCTGGCGGCCTTTGCCAACGAGGAAAACGGTCATGGCTGAAACGACGACGCTGGCCACGGGCGAAGCCCCCCTCAAGCCAGCGACCCCGGTGGGCTTGTTCGAAGCGTTGCTGTTCTGGCTGAAGATCGGCTTCATCAGCTTTGGCGGGCCGGCAGGACAGATCTCCATCCTCCACCAGGAGTTGGTGGAGCGTCGCCGCTGGATCAGCGAGAAGCGCTTTCTGCATGCCCTGAACTACTGCATGTTGCTGCCCGGGCCCGAGGCCCAGCAGCTCGCGACCTACATCGGTTGGTTGATGCACCGGACCTGGGGCGGGGTGATTGCTGGCGGGCTGTTCGTGCTGCCGTCGCTGTTCATCCTGATCGGGCTGTCGTGGGTCTATATCGAGTTCGGCAACGTTCCGGTGGTTGCCGGGATCTTCTATGGCATCAAGCCGGCGGTCACCGCGATCGTCGTTCATGCGTCGCACCGCATCGGTTCCCGGGCATTGAAGAATGGCTGGCTATGGGCGATCGCCGCAGCATCCTTCGTCGCCATTTTTGCCCTGAACGTCCCGTTCCCGCTGATCGTTCTGGCCGCTGCCGTGCTGGGCTACATCGGCGGAAAAGTGCTGCCGGACAAGTTCGTGACCGCTGGCAAGCATGGCTCCGGGAAGGCCAGTTACGGGCCTGCGCTGATCGATGACGATACACCGCCACCCGCGCATGCCCGTTTCCGCTGGAGCTATCTGCTCAAGCTGATCCTGATCGGTGCGGCGCTATGGATGCTCCCCATGGGGTTGCTGACCGTCATCTTCGGCTGGCAAGGCACTCTGACCCAGATGGGGTGGTTCTTCACCAAGGCTGCGTTGCTCACCTTCGGCGGTGCCTACGCGGTGTTGCCCTATGTCTACCAAGGTGCGGTCGGTCACTACGGCTGGCTGTCGCCCACGCAGATGATCGACGGCCTGGCCTTGGGGGAAACAACGCCGGGGCCGTTGATCATGGTGGTGACTTTCGTCGGCTTCATTGGCAGCTACATCCACCCGATGTTCGGCACCGACCATCCGTTCCTGGCGGGCGCGGTGGCGGCTGTGCTGGTCACCTGGTTCACCTTCCTGCCCTCGTTCCTGTTCATCCTTGCCGGCGGTCCGCTGGTGGAGTCGACGCACAACGAACTGAAGTTCACAGCGCCGCTGACCGGGATCACCGCCGCCGTGGTAGGTGTGATCCTGAATCTGGCGTTGTTCTTCGGTTACCACGTGCTCTGGCCCAACGGCTTTGGGGGAGGATTCGAGTGGGCCTCCGCACTTATCGCCGCGGCCGCCGCTATTGCCCTGTTCTACTTCAAGCGCGGTGTGATCCAGGTGCTGGTGATGAGTGCACTGGCGGGGCTGGCTGTCCAGCTGTCGATGCGTTGAGGAGGATGCCGCTTGAGGGTGATCCGGGGCAGGCGGTCAAGCGCCTGCCTCAAGATCGAGGGGGAAGGAGGAAGTAGAGAAACAGCACATCCATGAGCCTAGGATGGGCTTTTAGCGTTTTCCTTTTCTTTGGTCTCTGCCGGTTTGGCTTTGTCTGCGGTGTCTTTTTCACCCCAGAGGCGTTTCTGGTCCTCGCGGAATTTCTTGTTGAATTCGATCGAGCGGTCGTAGCCATCTTCGGCAAATACCGGTGTCGTCACACCAACAGCCAGTACACCGATGAGAAGCGCTTGGGTCAGTCGCATTTTCAGAAACTCCAGGGGTTTGGATCTCAATGGATCGTGAGATTTTCGATACCCCTGAAGCTTAAAGAAGCGTCTCTGACGACAACGTGAGGCGCGAATTACAATGTTGAAAGACGCCTTGGGCTCAGAGACGGTTCACCGGAAAACTCAGGTGGAACCAGGTAAAGCCCGAGCCCGTTATTTCTACCTTCGCCACGCCTTGGTGCAGGCTCATGATCGATCGCACGATGGCAAGCCCGAGGCCTGTGCCTCCCTCGCTGCGCGCACGCCCTTTGTCGACCCGATAGAAGCGTTCGAACAGATGAGGCAGGGGCTCTTCCGGAATACCTTGGCCTGGATTGCCTACGCTGAGCCTGATGTGCTCCTGCTCACGGTGAACCTTCACCACTACAGCCTGCCCTTGTGGGCAGTAGCGAATGGCGTTGGAGAGCAAATTGGACACTGCCCGTTGAATCATCAGGCGATTGCCTTGGATCACATCGACACTGCCTGACACATCGAGCCGAACGCCGCTCTCTTCGGCACTCAGGCTGAACAAGTCACTGACCCTCTGCACCTCGTCGACCAGTGCCACCGTCTCGAATTGCACCAAGGCTGCAGGCTGGCTGACATGTGCCAGGAAAAGCATGTCGGCCACCATGCTTTTCATGCGATCCAGCTCCTCGGCGCAGGATTCCAGCACCTCACGGTACTCCTCCGAGCTGCGTGGTCGTGACAGGGCCACCTGTGCTTTGCCCATCAGGTTAGTGAGCGGAGCACGCAACTCGTGGGACAGGTCGTCCGAGAACTGCGATAGCTGCTGCACGCCACCGTCCAGGCGGTGCAGCATAAAGTTGATGCCGTCCGCGAGCTCCAGCAGTTCGATCGGCAAGCGGTCGGTAGGCAGCCGATGCTGCATGTTGTCGGTGGAGATCTTCGACGCGACTTTCAGAAAGCGCGTAAGCGGCAGCAAGCCCCGGCGTACCGTCCACCAGGCCACGACCATGATCAGCGCCAGGATGAAGGGTGACGCCATCAGGGCCCAGCTCAGCATCGCCCGGAGCAATTCGGCATCGGAGGATTCATCCACGGTCATGTACACACCGACCTGGGTACCGTCAGCCAGACGCATGAGCTGGGAAACGCTGAGCATGGGCATGCCCAGTTCGTTGTTCCACTCGTAGAACTCCACTTGATCGTTGGCAGGAAAGCTGGTGAGTTCGGTGGTTATCTTTTTCGAGCCGATGGTCAGCAGGGGGATTCGGCTGTTTGCCGTATCGAAAATGCTGACGAACAGGTTGTTGTGGCCCATCGCAAGGTCGACCAACTGGTGGGAGTCTGCGGTGACCTCGGACAGATCCGCGACGGTCGATAGGTTATGGGCCATGCCACCCATCTTGGTGATCAGGCTGCTTTGCGCCGTGCGCTCCAGCGCCTGGCCGAGCATCAGGTAGCCCACGATAGAGAGCAGCACCAGCAGTATCACGCTCATCAAGCCGACTTTGAGTCCCAACCTGGCGGCCAGGCTGAAGCGCTTCATGAACGCTCCTCGATCACATAGCCCACACCGCGCAGGGTGTGGATAAGTTTGTTCTCGAACGGATCGTCGATCTTGGCGCGCAGGCGCCGGATCGCCACGTCGATCACGTTGGTATCGCAGTCGAAGTTCATGTCCCAGACCAGGGAAATGATCTGCGAGCGGGTCAGGGCTTCCCCTGGGTGGCTCATGAGCAGGCGCAACAGGGCGAATTCCTTGGTAGTCAGCTCGACGCGCAGGTCACCCCGGAACGCGCGGTGGCGACCCGGATCCAGCTCAAGGTCTGCGACCCGCAAGGTCGGGTGGTCCACCACCTTGTCGCCACGCCGCTGCAGCGAGCGGATGCGGGCAAGCAGTTCCGGAAACTCGAACGGCTTCACTAGATAGTCGTCGGCGCCGCCGTCCAGGCCCTTCAGCTTGTCGTGCAGGCGGCCACGACCGGTCAGCATGATGATGCGAACCCGACTGGTCTTGCGGATCGTGTCGAGCACGTCCCAGCCGTCCACCTTGGGCAGGTTCACATCCAGGATGACCAGGCCGTAGGTGTTGTGCTGGAACAGGTGCAGCGCATCGACACCATTACTTGCCCGGTCAACGATATAGCCACTTTCGGTAAGCCCTTGCTGAAGGTATTCGGCAGTTTTGGCTTCGTCTTCCACTACTAGAACACGCATTATTTGTTTATCTCAAATTAAAAAAGTATTCGGGTGTCAAATAAAAAAATATTCATTTATTTCTTGAAGTGTCATTGCCTCATGCACCGAACCAGCATGGTGATCATCGATGAATCAATCTTAAGGAAACTCCGAACAAGTTGCTCATCAGTCGGAAATGGGCGGCTTAGGGATGCCGAAAAGCCCGCTTTTCAGTCGCTGATTATTGGATAACCAAGGCAAAGCCTTGGTTATCCGGACTCACGGGCGCACCTCTCCCGCAGCAGGCAATAATTGCCGGCGCACCATCCACAGATTCGACAGGGCAAACAGCGTGGTCAGTTGCGCCGTGTTCTTGGCCAAGCCGCGAAAACGAGTCTTTACATAGCCGAACTGGCGTTTGATCACCCGGAACGGGTGCTCCACCTTCGCACGCACTTGCGCCTTGGCCTTTTCGATCTTGCGCTTGGCTTGGTAGAGCACGCTGCGTTTGCTCAAGTGTTTGTAGGTGCTGCGGCGGGCAGCGACCTGCCATATCACCTGCCGTCCCTCGTGTTCTGGCCGCTTTTCCACGCCTGTGTAACCCGCATCCGCACACACGACATTCTCTTCGCCATGCAATAGCTGAGCGACCTCCGTCACGTCAGCTACGTTCGCGGCGGTGCCATGAACGTGATGCACCAGACCCGATTCAGCATCCGCGCCGATGTGGGCCTTCATGCCGAAATAGTACTGGTTGCCCTTCTTCGTTTGATGCATTTCAGGATCGCGCTTGCCTTCCTTGTTCTTGGTCGAACTGGGCGCGTGGATGATGGTCGCGTCGACAATGGTGCCCTGGCGCAACGACAGGCCCTTGTCTTGCAGGTAATTGTTGATGGTTTCCAGAATGCCGGCTGCCAACTGATGCTTCTCCAGCAGGTGCCGGAAGTTCATGATCGTCGTGTCTTCGGGGATCGGAGCGCTGAGCGTCAGACGAGCGAACTGGCGCATCGAAGTGATCTCGTACAGCGCCTCTTCCATGGCGGGATCGCTCAAAGAGAACCAATTCTGCAGCAGGTGAATGCGCAGCATGGTTTCCAGAGGATAAGGCTTGCGGCCACCGCCAGCCTTTGGGTAGTGAGGCTCGATCAACGCCACCAGTCCACTCCACGGTACCACCTGTTCCATCTCGGCCAGGAAACGCTCGCGACGGGTTTGCTTGCGCTTGCCGGCGTACTCGAAATCGGAAAAGCTCATCTGACTCATGGGATGGCGGACTTGTAGAAGGCAGTTGGACGGAGGGCTATTTCAGCACAGGTCAGATGGCCTGTGCTGACTTGATCGGAGAATCCTTAAAACGAAAATCAGGAGGGAGGTGGAATCCTTCAAATTTGTAATTCAGCGGTAACGTTCCTGATAGTCACCCCCCTCTAGAATCGAACCTGTAGAGGAGTCTACGACAATCTCCTTCCATGCAAAGGGTGCAGCAGACGAGTGGGTTACTCATGTGTGTCCTGCGACCGCGCTCGCCTTGCGATTTAAAAATCCTCAAAGACAGGTCTAAAGCATGCCCATGTCATGGCGCTTCACGGGGAACTTTCGATGAATAACGAACATTATCTGCGCAGTGTAAAGGGGCTCTCTTTCGCCATCGCTTTTATTATTTCAGGGCCTGCCATGAGTGCTGAGAAGTTCTCTGTCGCCAATGAACAGATTCAAGCGCTGGGTATCAAGACGTCTGCTGTGCAAAGCATGAAACAGACGGTCAGCACGCGATATCCCGGCCAGGTTGTCGTGCCTCCGAAAGCGGAGCAGATCGTCAGTTCCCCACTTGAAGGTGTGGTGGTGCAACTGCTGGTGGGCGAGTACCAGGCCGTTCGCAAAGGCGAGCCGGTCGTGCGCCTGTCCAGTCCGGCGATGAGCCAGCTCCAGCTCCAGCTGTTGCAGGCATCTGCCCGCGCCACGCTGGCCCGGCAGGCCTACACCCGGGAACAGAAGCTGTTCGATGAGGGCATCATTCCGCAGCGTCGGGCGCAGGAAGCCCAGGCAACGCTGAAGGAAGCGGAAGCGACTCTGGTGCAGACCAAGGCCGAACTGGCCCTGGCGGGAATGACCCCGGCCATGATCGAGCAGGTCATCCGCTCCGGGATTCCTTCCGACAGGATCACCCTCAGCGCCGTTCAGGACGGCATTGTCAGCAACATCTCGGTCCGGCCCGGCCAGCGGGTCGACGGTGCCACGTCGCTGCTGAACATCACCCAGGTCGATGCGCTGTGGCTGGACGTGCAGATTCCGGCCGCGGCCAGTATTGGCATTCAGCCGGGCGCGGGCGTAACGGTGGTCGACAAGGGCATTAATGGGCGTGTCATCAACCTGAGCCCGACCCTCTCGGCTACCAGCCAGTTCGTGGTGCTGCGCGCCGAAATCGAAAATGCCAACGGCGCCCTGCGTCCCGGCGAGCTCGTCACCGTGGAGATCCCGGTTCAGGCCGCTGGCAAATCCTGGGACATCCCTCTGTCTGCCGTCGCTCGCAACAAGACCGACTCCGTGGTGTTCGTCCGCACGCCCGACGGTTTTGAAGCCCGCCCGGTCAAGGTCGAAGCCAGCGCGGGGCAACTGGTCCGTGTCCAGGGCAACATCAGCGAACAGGACCAGGTTGCCGTCGCCGGCGTGATTGCGCTGAAAGGCGCCTGGCTTGAAGAGGACGGTGAGTGATGCTGAGCCGTCTTATCCAATTCTCTTTGTCCCAGCGCCTGTTCATGGTGCTGGCGACGCTGTTGCTGACCGGCGCGGGCTGGTATGCCTACCGTGGGCTGCCCATCGATGCCTTCCCTGATGTGGCCAGCACCCAGGTCAAGGTGATCATGAAGGCACCGGGGATGACCCCGGAAGAAGTTGAAAGCCGGATTGCCGTGCCGATCGAAGTGGAAATGCTCGGTATTCCCAAGACCAAGATCCTGCGCTCGGTCACCAAGTACGGCCTGGTCGATGTCACCATCGATTTTCAGGATGGCACTGACATCTACTGGGCGCGGCAACAGGTTTCCGAGCGTCTCGGCAACCTGAGCGACAGCCTGCCGGACGGCATCAGTGGCGGCATGGCGCCGATCACCACACCGCTGGGCGAGATGTTTATGTTCACGGTGGACGGTACAACCTTGTCTCTGGTCGAACGTCGCAGCCTGCTCGACTGGGTGATCCGGCCGGCGCTGCGTACCGTACCTGGCGTGGCGGATGTGAACTCCCTCGGTGGCCAGGTCAGGACCTTCGAGGTACTGCCAGATCCCATCCGCATGGCTGCCAGCGGCGTGAGCCTTGAGCAGCTGACCAACGCGGTCAACACCAACAACCGTAACGACGGTGCCGGCCGACTGGGTGAAGGTGACGAAGTCCTGCTGGTACGCAGCGAGGGCAGCATCCGCACCCTGGATGACCTGCGGGCCGTTGTGGTCAATTCCAACAGCTCCAGCCCGGTGCGGGTTGGCGACCTGGCCGAGGTTCGCCTTGGCACCCTGACCCGCTACGGCGTGGTGACCCAGGATGGCAAGGGCGAGGCTGTGCAAGGCCTGGTGCTCGGCCTGGCTGGCGCCAACGCCCGCCAAGTGGTCGCCGGTGTGCAACTGAAGCTCAAGGAACTGGAGGCCACACTACCGAAAGGCATCACCATCACCAGCTTCTACGATCGCTCGTCGCTGGTCGATAAAGCGGTAGGGGCTGTGTCCAAGGCGCTGATCGAGGCCACCGTGTTGGTCATCGTGTTGCTGGCCCTGTTCCTCGGCAACGTTCGCGCAGCGCTGACGGTTGCCCTGGTACTTCCGCTGGCGGCGTTGATCACCTTCATCCTGATGCGCTTCGTCGGCATGTCCGCCAACCTGATGAGTCTGGGAGGGCTGGCCATTGCCATCGGCATGTTGGTGGATGCCGCGGTGGTGGTGGTCGAGAACATCGTCCAGCGTCTGGCCACCGATCCTTCCGGTGGCAAGCTGCCGCGTCTGCACATCATCTACCGGGCGGTGCGCGAGGTCGCGGTACCGGTGACGTCCGGCATCCTGATCATCATCACGGTGTTCCTGCCGCTGCTCACCCTGCAGGACCTCGAAGGCAAGTTCTTCGTCCCGGTGGCGCTGACCATCGTCTTCGCTCTGGCGGGATCGTTGCTGCTGTCGCTGACCGTGATCCCCGTGCTGTCCTCCTACCTGCTGCGCGAGGTCAAGCACGAAGACCCCTGGCTTGCCCGCAAGCTGCTGGGCATCTATGGCCCGGTGCTGGAGTGGGGGCTTGGCCGGCAGAAACTGATCGCGATCATCGCTGGCGCCATGTTGGTCGTCGCTGGCCTGGTCTACACCCAGGTGGGCAAGACCTTCATGCCGACCATGGATGAAGGCGACCTGATCGTGGGTATCGAGAAACTGCCATCGGTCAGCCTCGAACAGACGGCCGAGCTGGACAAGAAGATCCAGACCGCGCTGATGGCAGCGGTCCCGGAGATCCGGGGCATCGTGGCGCGGGCCGGTTCCGACGAGATCGGTCTTGATCCCATGGGCCTGAACCAGACCGATACCTACCTGCTGCTCAAGCCCATGAGCGAATGGCGGATGGACACCAAGGAAGAGCTGATGGACGAGGTCCGCAAGGTGCTCGATCCAATGCCGGGTATCGGCTACAGCTTTACCCAGCCCATCGAGATGCGCGTCTCCGAGATGATCATCGGTGTGCGCGGCGACCTCGCCGTGAAGATCTATGGCCCTGACCTGGGCACCCTGAGCCAACTGGGCGGCAAGATCGAGTCGCTGCTCAAGACTGTGCAGGGCAACCAGGACGTCTACACCGTGCAGAACGACGGTGTGCAGTATCTGCGCGTGGAGATCGACCGGCTGCAGGCTGGCCGTTTCGGCCTGAGCGTCGAGGCCATCCAGGATGCACTGCGCGTGCAGATCGAAGGCCAGCAGGCCGGCCTGGTGATCGAAGGCAACCAGCGCACGCCGATCCTCATTCGCTCGGACGAGTCGGTGCGCACGTCGCCGGCGGACTTCAACGCGGTGCGGATCACCACGCCGGATGGCCAGACCATTCCGCTGAGCAGCGTGGCGAGACTGGAGCGTGCCGATGGCCCGGTGAAGATCGACCGGGAAATGGGCAGCCGCTACAGCGTGGTGATCGCCAACGTCAGCGGTCGTGACCTGGTCGGCTTCGTCGAGGAGGCCAAGGCGCTGGTGGCTCAGCAGGTGGAACTGCCCAACGGCTATCGCATCAGCTGGGGCGGCCAGTTCGAGAACCAGCAGCGTGCGGCTGCCCGGCTGTCCATCGTCGTTCCCGTGGCGCTTGGTCTGATCTTCGTCCTGCTGTTCTCGACCTTCGGCTCCGTGCGCCAGGCGTTGCTTATCCTCAGCAACATCCCCTTCGCCCTGGTGGGCGGCATCGTCGCGCTGTGGGTCACTGGCGAGTACCTCTCGGTGCCAGCGTCGGTGGGGTTCATCGCTTTGTTGGGTATCGCGGTGCTCAACGGCATCGTGCTGGTCAGTTACTTCAACCAGTTGCATGGCGAAGGCCTGCCACTGCGGGAAGTGGTGCTCCAGGGTGCCCGTCGCCGGTTACGCCCGGTACTGATGACCGCCTCGATCACCGCCTTCGGTCTGGTCCCACTGTTGTTCGCTACCGGGCCCGGCTCCGAGATCCAGCGGCCGTTGGCCATCGTGGTGATCGGCGGTTTGATCACCGTCACCGCGCTCACCCTCATGTTGCTCCCGATTCTCTATCTGCGATTCGCCCACGCGAAAAAGGAGGCCAAAGATGCCTGATACCTGGTTGACGCTGCTCTGCACCCCAAGCTTGGAGGAGAAGCTCATCGACCACCTCCTGGTCGTGACGGGGAACCAGATCTTCACCAGCACACCGGTTGCGGCGCACGGGCTGTCCACCGCGGCACTCAATCCGATGGAGCGTGTCATGGGGCGGGCCAAGGCTGTGCAGATCCAACTCGTGGTGGAACGGCAGCAACTCACGGAGGTGCTGCAATCCCTCAAGGAGGAGTTTCCAAATACCGGGCTGCGCTATTGGACGGTCCAGGTCAGTAACTTTGGGGAGTTCGTGTGATGAAGCGCCTTGTTCCCCTGGCTCTGCTGATCAGTGTGTGTGGCACGGCCGTGGCGCAACCTGCCGCTCCGGCAAACATTCTGCCCAAGCCGCTGGTGGTGTCGCTGCTCAACGCCGATCCCCGCGTGGCCTCGGCACGCTCCAGCATGGATGCCGCCATGCTGGAGGCTGGCATCATCCGGCGTTCGCCTTATGAATGGACGGCCACGGCAATCGGCCAGCAACGGCGTACCGACGCTGGCCCCAACTACAACGAATGGAACGTGGGTATCGAGCGCACGGTGCGCCTGCCTGGCAAGGCCAGTGCCGACCAGGACATCAGTTCGGCAACGCTGCGATTGGCAGATGCCACCTATGGCGAAGTCCGTCATGAAGCCGCGCGGGAACTGATGACCCTGTGGCTGGATTGGCTGGTGTCGGAGCACGCGCTCACCATCGCCAATAAAGGCCTGGCCTCAGCCAAGGAAAGCCTGGCGGCGGCGGAAAAACGCAACCGTGCGGGTGACGCCTCTAAGCTGGATGTAAGCCTGGTCAAGGCGGAAGTGGCCGAGCAACTGCGACAAGGCAACGAAGCCAAGATAAAAGCCGCTGCGAGCTGGGCAACACTGTCGCGGCGCTTCCCTGGCATCGAGCGCAAAGTGGTTGATCTGCCCATTCCTTCGGCCGAACTCGGTCAGTACGACACCTGGCGCGAGCGGATCCTGGCCGAAAGCGATGTGCTGCGTCGGGTCGAAGCCTCTCTGCTGAGAAATCAGGGGCAATCGGCCCGGGCGAAGGCTGACAGGGTGCCGGATCCTACGTTGGGGGTATTCACCGCCTCCGAGCAGGGCAACCGTGAGCGCATCTACGGTGTCAGCTTCAGCATGCCGATCCCCAGCGGGTCGCGCAGTGCTCGCTACAGCCAGGCGCTGGCCCAGGAGAATGCGGCTCGCGAGGATGTCGACCTGGCCAAACGCGAGCTGGAAGCCGGGATTGCCCGTGACGTCGAACTGGCTTCAGGTGCTTACGAGAGCTACCTGATCGCGAAGGATGGCGCCGCTGCCATGACCCAGAACGAAGCACAGATGCAGCGTGCCTACGAACTGGGCGAGGTGGATCTGCAGTCGTTGTTGCTGGCTCGCCGGCAAGCCGTCGCATCGTCTACCAGCGCCCTGCAGGCCCACGCGGATACGCTGCGCACCCATCTGTCGCTGTTGATCGATGCCCACTGGATATGGGGGTTGGACGAAAGCTGAGTTGTTGCGTTGCCCGGCATAGGCCGGGCAACCTTTCAGAATCGTAATGAGTTACTCATGCTCCGGTTAGTTTTCGGCAGCAATGATAGGAAACGGCCAGTGACCACAGCTGAATAATAAACGGCCGTCCTATCTCAATAAGGGAAGGTCTGAAGTAACCCTGTATTTCCGGTCGACTTCAGCCCTTGCTGCTTTTGAAAGCGGGCCGTCGATCAAAATCGACCAGGTAACCCGCTCAGTTCTCCGTTTTTGGCCGCCGCGAGCACCTCGCAGCAGCCATTTTCCGCATTACAGGTGCACCTTTCCTGCGGTAGTCAGCAAATGTCGGCGCGCCATCCATAGGTTCGACAGCGCGAACAGCGTCACCAGCTGAGCGGTGTTCTTGGCCAGGCCACGGAAGCGCACCTTCACGTAACCGAACTGGCGCTTGATCACTCGAAACGGGTGCTCGACCTTCGCTCGCACTTGTGCCTTGGCCTTCTCGATCTTGCGCTTGGCTTTGTACAGGGCGCTGCGTTTATCGAGCTTCTTGTAGGTGCTGCGGCGTGCTGCGACCTGCCAGATCACTTCGCGGCCCGCATGTTCGGGGCGCTTTTCGACGCCGGTGTAGCCGGCATCGGCGCAGACGACGTTCTCGTTACCGTGCAGCAGTTTGTCGACCTGGGTGATATCGGGGTTTGGGGAGCAACGGAACAGAAAGTGCACTTAAGCCCAGCGCCTGCCCGCAAACCCTTGTGGCGTCTGGTTAGTTCGGGAAAACCAAGGTTTTGCCGAACTCTATCGAGGAATGGCTCGGTTCGTTAAGCTCCCCACGCTACGGTTCAAATAACTGGTACGCTTTATCAAAGTTCAACTATTACTAACGTAGTCGAGTAAACGGTACTTTTGATGAAGATCGGTTATGCGCGAGTGAGCACTCGGGATCAGAAAGCCGACCTACAAGTCGATGCCCTGAAACAGGCCGGGTGCGAACGCATCTACCAAGACATCGCCAGCGGCGCGAAAAGCGCCCGTCCGGAACTGGACAAACTGCTGGCCAACGTGCGTCCGGGTGATGCCGTGGTGATCTGGAAACTGGATCGCCTCGGGCGCTCGCTCAAGCACCTGGTCGAGCTGGTCGGCGAGCTGGCAGAGCGTAAGGTCGGCTTGCAGAGCCTGAATGACCCCATCGACACCACCCATGCCCAAGGCCGCCTGGTGTTCAACCTGTTCGCCTCGCTGGCCGAGTTCGAGCGCGAGCTGATCCGCGAGCGGACTCAGGCGGGCCTGTCGGCCGCACGGTCGCGGGGCCGGATCGGTGGCCGTCCCAAGGGTCTGCCCGCCAAGGCCGAGGCCACCGCCATGGCGGCGCAAACGCTGTACCGCGAGGGTCGCCTGAGCGTCAGCGCCATCGGCGAGAAGCTACACATCTCCAAGAGCACACTGTACAGCTACCTGCGCCACCGGGGTGTCGAGATCGGCGCATACCAGAAGAGCGCCCGGTCACGCGATCAGCAGATCACGGCCTCGTCGTCATCGCCGGCAGAGCCGCCCGCTGTCGAGCGGGTGGCCACCGTCACCCTGCGCCTGGCGGTGGTGAATAACAGCAAGTTCGTGCGCGGCCGGAAACGGGCCAAGGAGAACATCGAGCGCTACTGCCTGGAACCCTACGGCATGAAACGGCTGGAGTCGGGCCACTACGAGTTGGCCATTTCGTATCGAAGCGACGACGAGCTGGACAAGACCGTGCACGACCTGCTGACCGAGATCAGCCAGGAAGCCGACATGCGCAACTGCTTCATCGAGGCGGATGCCTGGGAAGAAGGCACCGAGCGCAGGTGGTAGGGCTTACGTTGGTTTTTGGTTCCATTGCTCCCCAAACCCCTACATGGCGTCAACTTCATGCTGAACCTTGAAAATATCGTCGTTGAACAAGGCACGCCATTTACCATCGGCGCGCTGCGTCATGTTCATGATCACCGCATGGGTGTGCAGTTGGGGATCCTTGCCGCGACTCATTTCGTGGCGAAACTTGCCAATGACCATGTTCCCCGTGCGTTCGCGCAGGAACTTGCCCTGTACCTTGCGCCGTGCCTGGGCGAGCTTTTCGACGTGGTGCATGGCCTTGGCCACCGCCCGGTCGTGAGCCAGGGTGACATTTTTGTCGCCGGCGACGAGTGCTTGCATCGACACCGATTTCGGCGCCGAGAATGTCATGTCCAAGCCCATGCGCCGCTTGTTGGTTTCGGCATTGAACGTGGTGTGGATCCGCTCGCCGTTCGGCAACTTGCCATCAAGCAGTTTGGCCAGTTGCAGCTGATCGACGGGGCCGACCAGGCCGAGCCGTTCGGCACCTTCGCCTTGCCACTCGCCGGGTGTTTCCTTGGCGTAGTAGGGGTGCATAGAGAAAAC
>NZ_AEWE02000022.1:0-1103 GCF_000190455.2 Pseudomonas sp. TJI-51 | reverse complement strand
GGAATCTCCGAACAAGCCTTCAGTTATGCGAGAATCCCCGCAACACCTGATCCGAGCCGCCCATGAGCCAGATGAGCTTTTCCGACTTTGAGTACGCCGGCAAGCGCAAGCAAACCCGCCGAGAGCGCTTCCTCGCCGAAATGGATCAGGTGGTGCCCTGGGCAGGCCTGCTGGAGCTGATCGAACCGTTCTACCCCAAGGCCGGCGGCGGTAGAAAACCCTATCCTCTGGAAACCATGCTGCGCATCCATCTGTTGCAGAACTGGTTCTCCCTGAGCGACCCGGCCATGGAAGAAGCGCTCTACGAAATCACGCCCATGCGCCAGTTCGCACTCCTGACGCTGAGCGCGCCAATCCCCGAAGACACCACGATCATGAACTTCCGGCACTTGCTGGAGAAGCATCAGCTCGCACCGGCAATCCTTGCGGTCATCAATGGTTATCTGCAGGAAAAAGGCCTGTCGCTGCGCCAAGGCACCATCGTCGATGCCACCATTATTCATGCCCCCAGCTCGACCAAAAATAAAGAAGGCAAGCGTGATCCCGAGATGCACCAGACCAAGAAAGGCGGTCAGTATTTCTTCGGGATGAAGGCGCACATCGGTGCCGATGTCGAGTCCGGCCTGGTGCATCACGTCCATGGCACCGCTGCCAATGTGGCCGATGTCACGCAGGTGGCTGAACTGCTGCATGGCGAAGAAAACGCCGTGTATGCAGATGCCGGTTACACCGGTGTCGAAAGGCGCGAAGAGCATGAAAATCGGGGGGTGATCTGGCAGATTGCAGCGCGTCGCAGCACCTATTCCAAGCTGAACCAGCGCAGCGTACTGTACAAAGCCAAGCGCAAGATCGAGTTCTGCAAGGCTCAGACACGGGCCAAGGTCGAGCATCCGTTTCGCGTGATCAAGCGGCAGTTTGGTTACGTGAAAGTACGTTTTCGTGGGCTGATGAAAAACACGGCTCAGTTGACCACGCTGTTCGCCCTGGCAAACCTGTGGAGGGTTCGAAAACAGCTCATGGGTATGGGTGAGGTTCGCGTTTAACACGGAGAACCGGTCGAAAAAGCTCTCCGTACATGATTTTTCGGTCACTTTTCGTCCAAT
>NZ_AEWE02000021.1:45228-61882 GCF_000190455.2 Pseudomonas sp. TJI-51 | reverse complement strand
CAATGAATCGCGCAGGCTTTGCGAATTTTGCGAAAGACAGTTGCTCCGACCTGCTCCGCCAGTCGGGTATGGCCAAACGCCGGGCTGCCAGCGCATCACTTCACAAATTCCTGAACTGATTATTTGTCGCCAGCGATTTTTCCCACCGGCAAGCCCCACCAGAATCGCTTCACCACAATCATAAAAACCCGTGAGGCCACCCCGTGGACCAGACCCTGCAGGTACGGCAAGCCGCCGCCGACCTTGTTGCCGCCTTCGCCAGCAACGACACCGCCCGCTACTTCGCCTGCTTCAGCGAAGACGCCACGTTCCTTTTCCATACCTTGGCGCAACCCCTGCTGTCACGCCGGGCCTATGAGAAGGTCTGGGCCCAGTGGCAGGCCGAAGGGTTTGCCGTGCTCGCCTGCGCGTCCAGCAACGCCCAGGTCAGCCTGCAAGGCGACGTGGCGATCTTCATGCATGATGTGGCCACGCATCTGCGCATCGGCGGTGCCGAGCACCAGCTGAACGAGCGCGAGACCATCGTGTTCCGCCGCCACGCTGACCAGTGGCTGGCCTGCCACGAACACCTGTCGGCCGTATCGCCGGCCTGATCACCTTTTTGCGGCCCTGCCGCCCTGCCATCGCACCCACAAGAAGGCTTGCGCACTGCGCCGGCCCACAACAACCGCGCTGGAGCATCACCATGAGCCACTCGACCGGTATCGAGACCAACGGCGTAGAACAGATCCCCGCCGATCAACGCGACGCCTCCCCGCTGGACCTGTTCCGCCTGATCTTCGGCGGCGCCAACACATTCGCCACCGCCGTGCTCGGCAGTTTCCCGGTGCTGTTCGGGCTGTCGTTCCAGGCGGGGGTGTGGGCCATCGTGCTCGGCGTTGCCGTTGGCGCGCTGATCCTGGCACCGATGGGCCTGTTCGGCGCGCTGAACGGCACCAACAATGCGGTCTCCTCGGGCGCGCACTTCGGCGTGCACGGGCGCATCGTCGGCTCGTTCCTGTCGCTGCTCACGGCAGTGGCATTCTTTTCGCTGTCGGTATGGAGTTCGGGCGATGCCCTGGTCGGCGGCGCCAAGCGCCTGGTCGGCCTGCCGGAAACTGACCTGACCCTGGGCCTGGCCTACGGCCTGTTCGCGGTGCTGGTGCTGGTGGTATGCATCTTCGGCTTCCGCTTCATGCTGTGGGTCAACAAGATTGCCGTGTGGGCGTCGAGCCTGCTGTTCCTGCTGGGTATCGCTGCTTTTGCCGGGCCGTTCGACGCGGGCTACGCAGGCAGCGTCAACCTGGGCCAGGCCGGTTTCTGGGCAGCTTTCGTCGGCGCTGCGATCCTGGCGATGAGCAACCCGGTGTCATTCGGCGCCTTCCTGGGTGACTGGTCGCGCTACATTCCACGCGAAACCCCCAAGGCGCGCATCATGCTGGCGGTGATAGCGGCCCAGGGTGCCACGCTGATTCCATTCCTGTTCGGCCTGTGCACCGCCACCCTGGTGGCCACCCAGGCACCGGACTACATTGCCGCCAACAACTATGTCGGCGGGCTGCTGGCTGTCGCCCCCAGCTGGTTCTTCCTGCCGGTGTGCCTGATTGCGGTAATCGGCGGCATGTCCACCGGCACCACGGCGTTGTATGGCACAGGCCTGGACATGTCCAGCGTGTTCCCACGCCTGCTCAGCCGTGCCGGCGCCACGCTGCTGATCGGGGTGCTGGCGATCGGTTTCATTTTCATCGGCCGCTTTACCTTCAACCTGGTGCAGAGCGTGTCGACCTTCGCCGTGCTGATCATCACCTGCACCAGCCCGTGGATGGTGATCATGATCCTCGGCCTGGTCACCCGCCGTGGTTTCTACCACGCCGATGACCTGCAGGTATTCACCCGCGGCCAGCGGGGTGGCCACTACTGGTTCCTGCACGGCTGGAACTGGCGCGGCATGGGCGCTTGGGTCCCCAGCGCAGTGGTCGGCCTGTGCTTCGTGAACCTGCCGGGGCAATTCGTCGGACCGTTGGGCGACCTGGCCGGTGGCATTGACCTGAGCCTGCCGGTCACCCTGGGGTTGGCCGGGGTGCTGTACCTGCTGCTGCTCAACCTGTTCCCCGAACCTGCCGGCGTGTATGGCCCGCAGGGCCCACGCTGGGTGCGTTGCAAACAGGCTGCGCACACGCCTGTAACCACTGCCGAAATGGCCTGACTGGAAACCACCATGACCACTTCCCACTACATTGCCGGCCGCTGGGTCGACGGCCAGGGCAGCGACTGCATCAGCGTCAACGACCCTGCGCTGGGCCAACCGTTTGCCGAACTGATGGCTGCCAGTACCGAGCAGGTCGACCAGGCCGTGGCCGCCGCACGTGCAGCCCTGCCCGCCTGGAAATGCACCAGCGCCAGTGAGCGCGCAGCGTATCTGCGCGGCTTCGCCGAACAGCTTGGGCAACGCCGCGAAGCGCTGGTCGCCCTGCAGATGCGCAACAACGGCAAGCCGCGCCACGAGGCAGAAATCGACCTGGACGACGCCATCGCTACCTTCGGCTATTACGCCGAGCTGGCTGAACAACTGCCTGGGCAAAACCGCGACGTACCGCTGGCTGCACCCGGCTTCACCGCCCGCACCCGCCTGGAGCCGGTGGGCGTGGTCGGCCTGATCGTACCCTGGAACTTCCCACTGGTGACCAGCGCCTGGAAGCTTGCCCCGGCCCTGGCCGCTGGCTGCACCGTGGTGCTCAAGCCCTCGGAAGTAACCCCACTGTGCGAACTCGCCTACGGCCAGATCGCCGACACCCTGGGCCTGCCGGCCGGGGTGCTGAATATCGTCAATGGCAAAGCCGAGACGGGTGCCGCGCTGAGCAACCACAACGGCCTGGACAAACTGTCGTTCACAGGCAGCAATAACGTTGGCAGCCAGGTGATGCGCAGCGCAGCGGCGCAATGCCGGCCGGTCACGCTGGAGTTGGGCGGCAAGTCGGCGATCCTGGTGTTCGATGACTGCGACGTCGATGCGGCGGTGCAATGGATCGTTGCCGGCATCTGCTGGAACGCGGGCCAGATGTGCTCGGCTACATCACGCCTGCTGGTACAGGACGGCATCGCCGACGCCCTGCTGCCACGCTTGCAGGCAGCGCTGGAAAACCTGCGGGTGGGCAGCCCGCTGAGCGAAGAAGCCGACATGGGCCCACTGACCAGCCAGGCCCAGTGGCTGAAGGTGGCCGGCTACTTTGCCACGGCGCGGGAGGAAGGCTTGCAGTGCCTGGTCGGTGGCAAAGTGCTGGACCGTGGCGGCTGGTTCGTCAGCCCTACCCTGTATGCCGATGTGCCTGAAGGCAGCCGCCTGTGGAACGAAGAAATCTTTGGTCCGGTATTGTGCGCACGGCGCTTCGCCAGCGAACAGCAGGCGATTGCCGAGGCCAATGACAGCCGCTTCGGCCTGGTGGCGACAGTGTGCACCACAGACCTGGCGCGCGCCGAGCGGGTGGCCGATGCGCTGGAGGTGGGCCATGTGTGGATCAACTCTGTGCAGGCGGTGTTCGTCGAGACCTCATGGGGTGGCACCAAGGGTAGCGGTATAGGCCGTGAGCTGGGCCCTTGGGGCTTGTCGGGCTACCAGTCGGTCAAGCATGTGACACGGTGCCTGGGGTGACTGTGCGGGGCCGTTTGGCGGCCCCTTTCGACAGCTTCTGCCATTCATCTAGTCGCGTGCCACTGGCATGAAGCGCATCACGGCGCTTCGTCAGCCGGGCGCGCAGCTTCCTGTACCAGCACCATGCTCTGCGGCGAAGACAAGGCGATACCCTCGTCACGCAGCCGCCCAAGGATGGTGAACAGCAGGTCACTGCGGGTACCCGACACCTGGCGCGGCCCGGCCACATAGCCACTGACCGCGATCACCATGCCATTGCTGGTCAGGTCCTTGAACGACACCGAGCTGGCGGGCGCGTCCAGAATCGCCTCGTGTTCATGGTAGGCCGCCAGCAGCAAATCACGTACACGGTTGGCATCCGTATCCAGCGGCAGGGTCAAGGTGATGCCGACCACCCCCAGGGCGTTGCCCATGGTCACGTTGCGCACGTTCTGCGAGATGAACTGCGAGTTGGGTACGATCACCGTGGAGCGGTCGGACATCTGGATTTCGGTAGCGCGCACGTTGATGCGGCGAATGTCGCCCTCGACGCCGGCCAGGCTGACCCAATCGCCGACCTTCACCGGGCGTTCGGTGAGCAGGATCAGGCCCGAGATGAAGTTCTGCACGATCTGCTGCAGGCCAAAACCGATACCGACCGACAAGGCACTGACCACCCAGGTCAGGCTGGTCAGGTTGATGCGCAGGGTAGACATCACCAGCATGGCCAGGAAAATGAACCCGAGGTAGCCCACCAGGGTGACCAGCGAGGCACGCATGCCGGCATCCATGTCGGTTTCCGGCAACAGCCGTTCGCTGAGCCAGCGCTTGACCACCCGGATGGCGAACAAGCCGCCGAGCAGAATCGCCATCGCCAGCAGAATGTCCTGCGGCACGATGTTCAGGTTGCCCAGCAATTTGCCACCGGTACCGTCCCAGTCGCCCAGGCTGAGCAGCAGTTCGCTGGGGCTGGTGCCCGACGGCATCAACGCCAGCAGCAGCGCCAGGAACAGCACTACGGTGCGGCCGATACCGGCCAGGATGGTGCTGGCCTGGGCCTGGTGACGTGGCGCCAGCCCCAGGGTCGACGCCAGTGCCAGGCCGCCGGGCTGGCGTGGCGACAGCAAGGTTTCGCACAGGTCGCCGAAGAAGCTGGTCAACAGGTAGGCGCACGTGATCACCAGGCTGACCCACAGCAACTTGGCCGTAAGGAAGTAGGCAAGGGTCAGGTACCCGGTCACCATGGCCAGCATGATCAACCCCAGCCAGATGACCATCACGAACGGGATCAACCCGCCCAGGCCGGTGGGGCGTTCCAGTTCATGCTTGCGCAGGGTGCGGCGGTAGCGCTGCAACGCGCCGGCGAAGATCATCGCCACTACCAGCGCGGTCAGGCCGTTCACCGCCACGGTCAGCGCCAGGCTGGCACCGATCACGGTGTTGATGCGCTCCATGGTCATCATGACCATCAGTGCCAGGGCCAGCACCTTGGGGAACCAGCCCAGCGCGCTGGCCACTTCGTCGTGAATGGCCGGCAGGCGCCAGGACGGGCGCTGCAGCATCAGCATGGCACGGCCCAGGCCCGCAATGAACGCGCTGAACACCACCAGCGCCAGGATGTGGTTGACCAGGCTGGCGATATCGCTGCCCAGTTCGGCATTGCTCTCCAACCCCCAGCGCAGCAGGGAAACCGAGCCGGCGATGGTGCCCAGGGTTGCCAGGCTGACCCCCAGCGCCAGGGCACTGCGGCGCAGCCGGCCTTCGGGCAACCAGCGGACCATGGCACGGGCCAATAGCCGCTCTATCCACAGGCGTACCAAGGTCCAGACCAGGATGGCCGCTACCAGGCTGGCCATGAACGGCCAGCGGTGTTCGGGGCTGAACGCGCTGCCAATGGCAACGGCTGCTTCGCCCCGCAGGTCGCGCAGGCGGGCCACGTCATCCTGGGTTGGGCGGATGATGCTCTGCCAGAATGCCGGGCTCAACGGCGAGGCGGCGCGGCTGGTGATCTGCGAGTTGAACTGGCTGCGGCGCAAGTTGACGATTTGCGTGGACAGGTCGCGCGCCGACTGCGTCAGCTTGGTGGCCTGGTCCTGCTGGGCGACCAAGGCCTTTTTCTCGGCCTCCAGGACCTTGCGCTGCTGGGTCAGGGCCGCAGGCTCGTCGGGCTGGGCCGGGCCAACCACCTTGAGCTTGTCGTCGAGCTTTTCCACATCGGTGGTGCGCTGCGCACTCAAGGCATCAGCCTGGCGCTGAACCTGCATGGCCGCCAGCCGCAACTGCGACAGCAGGTCGTCGTTGGCGTTACTGCTGACGCCTTGGCGAATCTGGTCCAGGCTATCGCTCAACTGCTCGATACTGGCGTTTTCATCCACTGCCGGGGCTGCCGCATTGGCCGGGTTGGACAACGGCGTGGCAGGGGCCGCCGCGGCCGGGCCGGTGAGCACCAGCAGCAGCGCCAGCATGGCCATCAGGCCAGGGCAAAAACGAACAAGGCTCAGACGCCTCATCGAATATTCCTCTTTACAATCCGATTTGGCGGGGGATTCTACGCGACTTCAAGGCATCAGGAGAGTGCCGTTTCTCGCGTCAGCAGTTGCTGCTTGCGCGCCACGCCCCAACGGTAGCCGCTGATGTCGCCATCCCGGCGCACCACACGGTGACAAGGTATGGCCACGGCGATGCGATTGACCGCACACGCCAGGGCTACCGCCCGCACCGCCTTGGGCGCGCCAATGCGTTCGGCAAGGTCGCTGTAGCTGATGCGGCTGCCAGCCGGCACCTCGCGCAGGGCTTGCCACACGCGCTCCTGGAACGCTGTGCCTTGTACATCCAGCGGCAGGCCCAGGCCCAGCGCCGGGGCCTCGACGAACCCCACCACCTCGGCAACCAGTTGCTCATAACCGCGGTCACCGCCGATCAACCGGGCCTTGGGGAACTGATCCTGAAGTTCATGCAGCAGGGTTTCAGGATCGTCGCCCAGCAGAATCGCGCAAATGCCTTTGTCGCTTTGGGCCACCAGGATGGCGCCCAAGTAGCACTGGCCGAGGGCAAAATGAATGGTGGCCCCTGCGCCCCCGGCGCGGTACTGCCGGGGGCGCATACCCAGGCGCTGGTCGGCGCTGGCATAAAAGTGGCTGTTGGAGGTGTAGCCGGCGTCGTAGATGGCATCGGTGACCGAGCACCGAGCATCTTCCAGGTGCGCGCGCAGGCGCCGGGCGCGAAAAGCGCTGGCGTAGGCCTTGGGGGTAACGCCGGTTTCGGCTTTGAACAGCCGGTGCAGGTGGTACGGGCTGACGGCCAGTTGCGCAGCGAGCTGGTCGAGGCTGGGGCTGGGGTCGCTGGCTTCGATCAGGCGGCAGGCGCGGATGACCAACTGGCTATGGCGCGCCGCACTGGGCTTGGCGCCAGCGGTGCAGCGCTTGCACGCACGGTAGCCAGCGGCTTCGGCTAACGCAGGGGTATCGAAGAACTCGACGTTGCCGCGCTTGGCCAGCCGCGACTTGCAGTTGGGGTGGCAATAGATGCCGGTGGTGCGCACGGCATAAACAAAGTGCCCGACCGCAGCGGGGTCGCGGGCTTCGACGGCTTGCCAGCGCTGGTCGGGGGTGGTGTAGGCGGTCATTGTTATGCTTCCAGACTCGTGCGGCCGGCTCCGGCCTTGGCGGTGTAAAAACCTCAGGCGCGCCACAGGTACCAGGCTGCCACGGTTCGGTATGGCCGCCAGGCGCCGCCCAGCGAACGCATCTGCGCCGGGGTCGGCGCCTTGTCCAGGCCCTTGAGGCGGCGATACCCCTCGCGCACGCCAAAATCGTCGACGGGCAGGATATCCGACCGCTCCAGGCTATAGATCAGCAGCATTTCCACCGTCCACCGCCCTACCCCGCGCAGCGCTACCAGGCGTTCGATCAGGGCGTCGTCACTCATGGCCAGTGCTGCTTCGCGGGTCGGCACCAGGCCGTCCAGCCTGGCTTGGGCAATGCCCTGGATAGTCGCCAGCTTGCTCGCCGAAAAACCGCAGGCGCGCAGGGTTTGCGGGCTTGCGGCCAGTAACTGCTCGGGCGGCGGAAACGCATGCTGCGGGAACAACGCCAGCAACCGGCCCAGGATAGCCTCAGCCGCCCGGGCATGCAGCTGCTGGTAGGCAATCGCGCGCACCAGCGCCTCGTAAGGTTCGCGGCCAGGGGTGGCCTGGTGCAGGCATGGCCCGGTCGCGGCGACATGTCGCGCCCAGTCAGGGTCGAGCGCCGCCAGGTATTCGCCGGCTTGGCGGTAAGCCGCAGGGGAAAGGTCGGCCAGAATCATGGCGGCTCCATCAAGTCGAGTGCAGGTGCAGCTTAGCGCAGCCGTTCATCGGGGGAACGCCGGTTCTTGCGCGGCTAATTCCTGGCCCACCATTGCCCCGCGCCATCCTCCGCGCATAGAATTGAGAACTGTTCACATTCGCACACCTCACGGGACCGGCCTTGGCAACGATGCAGATCAACGACACGCTCAAACCGGCCGAGGTCGCTCTGCTCTACCAGTCCCACCATGCCTGGCTGCGTGGCTGGCTGCGCAGCCGCGTGGGGTGCAGTGAACATGCGGCCGATCTGGCCCAGGATACCTTCGTGCGGGTATTGCGCGCGCGCCAGGCATCGCCGTTGAAAGAACCGCGCGCCTACCTGAGCAGCATTGCCCGCGGCTTGATGATCGACCAGTTCCGCCGACGCGCACTGGAGCGGGCCTACCAGCAGAGCCTGGCCCAGGTGCCAGAAACCGAAGTGCCCAGCGAAGAGGCCCGGTTACTCATCCTCGATGCCCTGGCGCGCCTGGACCGCGCCCTGCATCAGCTCAAACCGCGGGCGCGCCAGGCCTTCCTGCTGGCCCAGCTGGACGGTTTGAGCATTGTCCAGATCGCCCGACAGCTGCACGTGTCGCGCGCGACCATCGAGCGCGACCTGGCCAGCGCCCTGGGTGTCTGCTACAGGTTGCGCTACGCCGATGCCTGATGCCACCCCCACCCAAGCCCAGGTTGACCAGGCCATCGACTGGCTGGTGAAGCTGCGCTTCGACAGCCCCTGCCCGCGTACCCGGCAACAGTTTGAGCAATGGCTGGCCAGCCACCCGCATCACCCACTGGCCTGGCAGCGCGTAAGCCTGCTCAGCGACGAACTGGCAGGGCTGCCCAAGGACCTGAGCCGGCGCACCCTGGAAGGCAGCCAGCAGCAGCGTGGCAGCCGACGCAACCACCTCAAGCTGCTGGCGCTGCTGGCCGTCGGCGGCAGCCTGGGCCTGGCGGCGCGTGAACCACTGGGTTTACCTCAGCTGCTGGCCGACAACAGCACCGCTGTCGGCGAGCGTCGCCAGGTGCAGGGGCGCGACGGCAGCCGTATCCAGTTGAACACTGCCAGCGCCATCGACCTGGACTACAGCGTTGAACAGCGCCAGCTGGCGCTGCTACGCGGTGAAGTGAGCCTGGAGAGCAACGCCAACGACCACCGGCCGTTCCTGATCGAAACGCCGGTTGGGCGGCTGGTCACCCTGGACGGCCAGTTGCTGCTGCGTGAAAACCGCCAGGGCCTGCTGCTGGCGGTGCGCCGTGGCCAGGTCACGCTGTTCCCCGCCTCGGCACTGCGCAGGCAAGTGCAGCCGGGCGAGACCTTGCAGGTGTGGCGCGACGGCCGTGTCCAGGCCGTAACGTTGCACAGTGACCCGTGGGGCTGGACTGACGGCGTACTCAGCGTGCAGCAGATGCCGCTTGGCGAGTTTGTCGCCGAACTGGGCCGTTATCGCCCGGGCCTGCTGCGCTGTGCGCCGGAAGTGGCCAGCCTGATGGTGTCTGGCACCTTCCAGTTGAGCGACACCGGCGCCATCCTGCACCTGCTCAGCCGTAGCCTGCCGGTGCGGGTCGAGTACCATACCCGGTATTGGGTCAGCATCGCAGCCGCCTGACGCGCGCGGGCGCGGCCTTGTATCGCGATGGGGCGCAACGCGGCCATTCATGATCGAAGCAACCCCGAAGCCGTCAGTCCGCCAACGCGCGCAGGCGGCCCGCAGCCCGAAACGACTGCCGGGCAAAGCACACGAAAAGCCCGGCCATCAGCGCCAGCGCCATTGGCAGGCCATGCGGCGCCACGCCCATCGCGGCGCCACTGACCAACGGCCCTACCAGGCTGCCTACGCCCCACAGCAGGCCCACGCTGGCATTGGCGGTGACCAGGTCCTGGCCCTTGAAGCGCTGGCCGATCAGCACCAACGCCAAGGTATAGATCCCCCCCGCCACCGCCCCCAGCACCACCAGCAGCGGCCACAACAGCCACGTCAGGTCCAGCAACCAGGGCAAACCTATACCGATCGACATCGCCACCAGCCCGCACACCAGGTGCAGCCCGGTGCGCTCGACCCGATCGGCCAGCCAGCCAAGCGGCAGCTGGAACAACATGTCGCCGGCAAACACCACCGTCACCATCAACGCCGCCACACCCACGGCGAAGCCATGGCTGCTGGCGTATACCGGCAGCAACGACAGCACCACGGCGTCGAAGAACGAGAAGAACAGCACCGCCATGCACAACGCCGGCGCCACCCGAAAGAACCCCGCCAGGCCAAAGCTTTTCTCGCCTTCTTCGTGCGCCACATGGTCATTGGGCACCGTCAGCACGATGCACAGCAAGGCCAGGCCATAGCCAACGGTGACCACGCCAGTGATCCATGGGCTGTCCGCCCCCAGTACTGCCAGCATGGCCGGGCCGAGCACCTGGAAGCCGGTAAAGCTGGTGGCATACAGGGCCATGATCTTGCCGCGGTTGTGCTCCGGGCACAGTTCGTTGACCCACGACTCGCCCAGGATGATGGCGATACCCATGCCCAGCCCCAGGCCAAGGCGCAGCAGCGCCAGCAGCCACAGCGAGCCAAAGGCCGCTTCGAGCAGGGCGATGCTGAGTGTGCACAGGCTGAAAGACAGCAGGTAGATGGTGCGCCGGGTGAGGTGGCGGCAGCAGGCATCGACCAGGAATGCCGAAAGCATCATGCCGGCAGCAGGAATAGCCGAGATGATGCCGATTTCCAGGGTGCCCGCCCCTGCTTCATGCAGGCGCAACGAAACCAGGGGCAGGCTCGCCCCCAGGCTGAAACCCACGACCGAAACGGCGAACAACAGGCCCGCCAGCAAACGCATGTTCATGTACCACTCCTTGCAAACCGGAAAAACGTGCAGACACAGGCGCGCAGGCCAAAGTGGCCAGCGGCGCGAACGCGCAGATCAGGTCAGGCGAAGTGTGGCGAGAAGGTGAAGGCAAACAGCACGCTGCGACGGCGCTTGAGTACCGTGTCGCTCGGCCACGCATGGCGCAAGCCCTGAAGGGCAGGCTGGCGGGCGCTGGGCAGTGACGGGGTACGGCGCATTGCTTAGCTACTACGCAGGTGGGAGGGGAAAGTGCCGGCACTCTAGGCCAAGGACAGTCCGGTCGTCAATCGGCAGGGGCCGCCGCATGCAGCGGCCCCGACGAAATCAGCGCTTGCCGGTATTGGGCAGGAACACCGCCAGCAATCCGAACAGCGGCAGGAACGAACAGACGCCATAGACGTATTCGATGCCCCGCAAGTCTGCCACGTACCCCAGCAGCGCCGCACCGATGCCGCCAAAGCCGAACATCAGGCCGAAGAAGATGCCGGCAATCATGCCCACGCTGCCCGGCACGAGCTCCTGCGCATACACCACGATGGCGGAAAACGCCGAAGCCAGAATGAAGCCGATCACCACGCTCAGTACCGTCGTCCAGAACAGATCGGCATAGGGCAGCGCCAGGGTGAACGGGGTCACGCCCAGGATCGAGAACCAGATCACCGCCTTGCGACCGATACGGTCACCGATCGGCCCACCGAAGAAGGTCCCGGCCGCCACGGCCCCGAGGAACAGGAACAGGTGCAACTGCGAGCTGGCTACCGATACCGCGAATTTCTCGATCAGGTAGAAGGTGAAGTAGCTGGTGAAGCTGGCCATGTAGAAGTACTTGGAGAACACCAGCAAGCCCAACACGATCAGCGCCACGATCACCCGCTGGCGGGAGATGCCATGGGTGGCCTGCACCGCCTTGCGTGCTTTGGCCTGGTTAAGGTGTTCCTTGTACCAGCCACGCAGCATCAGGGTTACGCCAAGGAAGAACAACGCCGCCAGGCCGAACCAGGCGACGTGGGTCTGGCCGAACGGAATGACGATGGCCGCCGCCAGCAACGGGCCCAGCGCCGAACCGGTGTTGCCCCCCACCTGGAAAGTTGACTGGGCCAGGCCGAAGCGCCCGCCGGAGGCCAGCCGCGCGATACGCGAAGTTTCGGGGTGGAAGGTGGAGGAACCGATGCCTACCAGTGCCGACGCCAACAGGATCATCGGGAAGCTGCCGACAAAGGCCAGCATCACGATCCCCACCAGGGTGCACAAGGTGCCCAGCGGCAGCAGGTTCGGTGCCGGCCGACGGTCGGTGAAAAAGCCGACCCAGGGCTGCAACAGCGAGGCGGTGATCTGGAACGTCAGGGTGATCATGCCGATCTGGGCGAAGCTCAGGTTGTAATTGGCCTTGAGCATCGGGTAGATCGCCGGCAGTACCGACTGGATCAGGTCGTTGATCAGGTGCGCCAGCGCGCAGAAACCGATGATACGCATCACCAGCGGCGTGGCCTGGTTGGCCGGTGCCTGGCTGGATGCGGTGGAGGCGCTACTGGTGGCCATTTGCCTAAATCTCCGTCCTCAGGTTTGGGATCCGATTATCGGGAAACAAATAGATACTTAGCTACCTTTTTTTCCCTCCGTCGTGACGTTCTTGAAAATGGTTCTCAATATAATTAGCATCCCTGTCTACTTCTCCTGTCATCGTTGGGCCCACTGGCCCCACTCGCGAGCAGACCGTACCCATGAGCCCGATGCCCGCCAAACAGCTGCAACCCGACCCCGAGCAGGAAGCGCTCGAGTGGTTCTCGGCGTTGCGCCACCCCAACTGTGACGACGCCCAGCGCCAGGCCTTCGCGGCCTGGTGCCAAGCTGCTGAAAACGCCCAGGCCTATGCCGAGCTGGAGCGTTTCTGGCAGCAGGTGCAGCCCTCGCCCGCCCGCCCTCGCCCACGGCCGCCAAGCGAGCGCCGCAGTCACCTGGGCAAATGGGTGGCGCTGTGCTTTCTCCTGGGCCTGGCCGCCGCTACCTACCTTTACTGGCCGTGGATGCAGCGCCTGGCCAGCGAGCTGCACACCGATGTGGGCGAGCGGCGCAGCACGCGCCTGGCCGATGGCACGACCTTGAGCCTGGACAGCGCCAGTGCGATGAACGTGGACCTGCGCGGCCGTACCCGCCAGCTGCATCTGGTACAGGGCCAGGTGTACCTGCAGGTGGCGCTCGATGGGCGCGCCCTGGAGGTGGCAGTGGGTAAAGCACGCATCCAGGTGTTCGGCACCCGTCTGCAGGTCACCCGCCATGCCGACCATGACGAACTGGTGGTCATCAGTGGCAAGGCCATGGTCGTGCAGGGGGGTGAGCAGCGCCTGGTCTCGACAGGTGAACGGGTAACCTTCGATGACACGCGCATCGGCACGGTACGCCCAGCGGACCTGAAAACCGTAGACAGTTGGCGCAGCGGCTACCTGAAGGCCAGCGACATGCCGCTGGGGCAGGTGCTGGAGCGCCTGGCCAGCTACCAGGGCCAGCGGGTATGGCTTATGGATGAACAACTGGCTCATCGCCGTGTAAGCGGCGATTTCAACCTCGACCGCGCCGGGAAAACCCTGCAATCCCTGGCCGCCGCCCAGCATCTGCAGCTACAAGGCGTGCTCGGGCACTGGCTTATGGTGCGCTAGAACCGGCCCTGGCCGCTAAGTTTTTGAAAGCGTGCAAATTTTTTTTGAAATGAGTGTTGACAGGGGGGGCGTTCAAGAGAATAATGCGCGCCATCGGCTACATAGCTCAGTTGGTTAGAGCATAGCATTCATAATGCTGGGGTCCGGGGTTCAAGTCCCTGTGTAGCCACCAAACAAGACGAAGGGCTTACCGCAAGGTAAGCCCTTTTTCTTTGCCTGCGAGAACTGCCGCATCTAAAGCAGCCCCGGGGCTGCTACTCCTTCTTGCCCCTTGGGCGTCAGCGGATGCCGCTCACTGCCACAGTCAACCCGAGCCCGATCAGCGCCACGCCGATCACCCGGTCCACCAGCACTTGGCGGTCGATCATGGCCTTGCGCAAGGCAGTGCTGGAAAAAAACACCGCGACCAGGCTGAACCACAGCCAGTGCGCGAACGACATGAACGCACCATAGGCAAATGCCAGCTGCAACGAGCTGCCCGGTTGCACGACCTGGGTGTAGGCACTGACCACGAACAACATGGTCTTGGGGTTCAGTGCGTTGGTCAAAAACCCCGTGCGCAGGGCTTGCAGCACCGAGGCACTGTTAGGCGCCCCACCCTCAAGGCTGATGCGCCGGGTATTGGTGACCGACTTGTACCCCAGGTAGATCAGATACCCGGCGCCCACCACCTTCATGGCCAGGAACAGCATCGGGCTCTGGCTGATGATTACGGCAATGCCCAGTACCGTGTACAGCACGTGCACCTGGACCCCCAAGGCGATCCCCACTGCGGCAGCCAGCCCGGCCTTGCGGCCTTGTGCATAACTGCTGCGGGTCACCATGGCGAAGTCGGCACCGGGGCTGATGACGGCGAGCAGGGTGAATACGGCGACGGCGACGAGTTCGGTCATGGGGATAGCTCTCGATAGGCGATGAAAATGCACAGACCGAGGATTATCGCGAGCTTACGGTGCAGGAAAAATCGATTTATCGTGGTGCAAATCTGATAGTTTCAATCACAGATAGCTAGCGCCTGCTCCAGCCAGCGTGTGATTGTGCAGGCTGCCCAACGCTGCAGTGCCGGCTTGGAGAACTGCCATGAAACTGCCCCCACTCAACGCCTTCCGCTACTTCGACATCGCCGCCCAAAGCGAAAGCTTCGTGCGCGCCGCCGAACACCTGCACGTCACCCACGGCGCCGTCAGCCGGCAAGTGCGCTTGCTCGAAGAAAGCCTTGGCGTAGAACTGTTCGAGCGCCGCAACCGGGCCATTTTTCTCACCGCCGCCGGCCGCGCGCTGCACGGCACCACCCAGGCGATCTTCGAACAACTGGAAGGCGCCGTGCAGCGCTTGCAACACCAGGCCCGCGACAATGTGCTGGTGCTGTCCTGCGAACCGACCATTGCCATGCGCTGGCTGATCCCGCGGCTGCCGCGTTTCCATGTAGCCCACCCCGACCTGCAGTTGCACCTGGTAGCCGCTGGCGGTCCGCTGGACTTCGCCCGCGGCGGCGTCGACCTGGCCATCCGCCGTGACGACTTCCATTGGGGTAACCAGTTGTTCAACCAGAAGGTCTGCGATGAGTGGGTCGGCCCGGTGTGCCGCCCCAGCGCCGGGTTCCGGCTCGACGGCCAACGCCTGCTGCACAGCACCACCCGCCCCGCTGCCTGGCCCACCTGGCTGCGCCTCAGCGGCCAACGGGCGCGGCACTGCGAACGCAGCGACTACGAGCATTTCTATCTGTCGATCCAGGCCGCCAGCGCCGGTTTGGGCGTGGCCATGGCCTCTGCCTTGATGGTGCGCGACGAACTCGACAGCGGGCAGTTGCAGGCGCCGTTCGGGTTTATCCGCGATGGCTCGGCCTACCACCTGCTCAGCCCGCAGCCGTTGAACGATGGTGGCAAGCGCCAGCGCTTCACAGGCTGGGTTATGGAAGAGTGCCACGCCTGTCTGGCTCATTTGGGCTTGTTGCAGCCTGACGCCCCGGCACCCCCGGTGCCGGGGCAGCCCCGCTAGGCGATGTTAACCAGGCAGCACGCAGGGTCAGTCTTCAAGCAGGGTACAAGCCATCACCAGGGCATCTTCACGGCCACCCGCCACGGGGTAATAGTCACGGCGACGGCCGATTTCGTTGAAGCCGTAGCGCTCGTACAAGCGGTAGGCCGACTGGTTGCTGGCGCGCACTTCCAGGAAGCATTCGCGGCCATTGAGCTGGTAGGCACGGGCCATCAGGTGCTCCAGCAGGCGCAGGCCCAGGCCGCAGCCTTGGTTCTCGGGTTTGACGGTAATGTTGAGCAGGTGCGCTTCGTCGATGATCACGTTGATCACCCCATGGCCCACTTGCTGCTCGCCATCGAACATCAGCCAGACTTCGTAGGATTTGAGCGCATCCTGGAAAATCCCGCGGGTCCAGGGGTGGCTGAACGCGGCATATTCGATCTTAAGTACGGCATCCAGATCCGCCTCGGTCATCGGGCGAAAACTGATCGAGTCACTCATTCAACGCTCTTCCAGCGCGCCATCAGCTGGCGCATGGCTTTCCAGACGTCCGCCTTGCGCTGCGGCTCGTCCATCAACAGTTCAAGGCCCGGCAAGACCCAGGCATCGCCCAGGCCGTCGAGCTTCAGGGTTTGGTAATAGGCCTGGGCGTCGGCGTTGGCGGCAAAGCGCACCGCTGGCAGGCCCACCAGCCAGAGGCAGGTGCACGGCGCGTCTTCCAGGCGCGCCTGGACGAAGCCCTGGACAAAATCACGCGCCGCCTCCGGGCCCTGGTCCATGTTGCCGCGTACCAGCAACGGCCAGCGCACCGGCTCGCCGATGATCTGCGGTGCATCGGGTAGCCCGGCGGCGCGCAGCATGTCCTTGAGCAGCAGGTAGGAAGGGTCGCGGCTCTGGAACGGCTGGGGGGGGGGCGGCGCCGNNGGCCGGTGGCCAGCTCGACCAGCAGCAGGCAACTGCCGGCGCGCAGCAACTGCAGCGCGAAACGTGGCGGTGGCACCGGCGCCGGCCTTGGTGGTGCGGGTTGCGCCTCGGCCTCGACCGCCTTGACCGCCGGCTTGGGCCCACTGCCGGGCCGCGGGATCTCGATTTTGGGCCGCTCGGCGGAGCGCGCCTGGGGTGCGATTGGCTTTTCGTTGCCAGGGGCTGGCGGCAGCACATCGAAGTCGAGGTCCTCGACCGGGGCCACCGGTAGCAGCAACTCGGGGCGCGACGGCGCAGCGAACGGCAGTTCGGCGCGCGGCA
>NZ_AEWE02000021.1:2567-45075 GCF_000190455.2 Pseudomonas sp. TJI-51 | reverse complement strand
TCGCGACGCAAGGCCGCTCCCACATCTGTTTCGGGCCAGTCGCTCCTGTGAAGTCATCGCTGCCCGCCTTGCTTGCCCCCTTCGATATCGAAGGGGGCGCTGCTGCTTTTCTACAGTTTCCAGTCATACACCCAGGGTGCGCGCGCCAAGGACTCAGGAGTAATTGGCCCGAAACAGATGTAGGAGCGGCCTTGCGTCGCGNNGTAGGAGCGGCCTTGCGTCGCGATGCGCCGCGCGGGCGGCGCTCGATCTCACTGCCACCACAAAAAACACGCCATACACCCATGTGACATGAGGTTATCCCCCCATTACAGACCAAGGGGTGAAACCCTGCCCCCCGGATGCAGTACAATCGCCCCTTTTTCTTGGCAACGAGTCGAAGCCAATGATCGAACCCAAGCGCGTCCTGCGCGCCCTAGCCGAACACTGGGCCCTGATCGAGCCGCTGTGCGAGCGTTTCGACCAGGGCACCCTGAGCCTGGTCGAGCTGCGCCAGCATGTGGCCCGCCAGCAAGTAGAAAGCACCCCGCAGGACATCACCCAGCTGCTCGACGTGTGGATCCGCCTGGACATCCTGGTCCCGGTGGCCAAAAGCCCGAACCGTTTCGAGCTCAATGCGCAGATACACGACTTTCTCGCCTACCTGCGCCGCGAGCACCGGCTGGGCCTGTGCCTGGAGATCGAAGCCTACCTGCGCCACCTGGAACGCCTTGCGGGGCACATCCAGGACGCCTTCGACAACCGCGACAGCGACGACCTGGCGCGCCAGCTGCGCCTGCTCGACATGCGCGTGCGCGATGTGCTCAAAAAGCTCGACAACGACGAGCAGGCGCTGGTGGCCGTGGCCGAACGGGCCAAGACCAGCAACCGCCAGATCCCGCTGCGCCAGCGCTATGCCGAGGTCCTGGCCACCTGGGACGAGTACGTCGAGCCGATGATCCAGCTGGTCAACGCCGACGGCGCCTTCGAGCAAGGCGTGCGCAAGGTCGAGACCGTGCTGCTCAAGCTGCTGGGCGAACAGGCGCGCCTGGGCCACCTGGTCGATGACGACATGCTGCTGCGCACCCATGCGCGCATCCTGGAGATGCAGACCAACGCTCAGCTCACCCTGCGCCACGCCCGCGAACTGCTGTTGCCGCTGCGCGAAGAAGCCCGTCGGCACAACGCCGTGACCCGTGGCGCCGCACTGGCCCTGTCGGTGATCCGGCGCAAGGGCCTGGATGCCGTGCCGCAAGCGGCCATGCCGATGTTCACCCGCCCGCAAAGCACCTTCCTCGGAAGTGCCAGCCAGGTCGAAGCCTACGTGTACGCCCTGGCCCGCTTCGAGCCCAAGCCGGCGCGCTTCCCCAAGGCCCACAAGACGCAGTCCGGTGCCCTGCCCCGCGCCCCACGCACGGTCAAGGAAATGGCCGAACGTTGCGAACAGGCGCTGCCCCTGCCCGACCTGATGGTCTGGCTGCTGGAGCAGGAGCCCGAAGGCGCCACCGACGAGTTGCTGTACTGGTTCTCGCGCCTGTCGCGGGAAAAGCGCTTCAAGCGCGAACGCCTGGACCGGCGCGAGTACACCACCCAGGAACACCTGGTCAGCCTGCGCTCGTTCGCCCTGACCTCCAGCCGCGAAGACGCCAACAGCGCGCCTACCGACCCCAACGCGAGCCCAGCCCATGCATCTTGATCTTTCCGAACTGTCCCAGCTCGCGCCGATCTTCCGCGAGCTGTTCAAAGGCTTCCACATCAGCCGTCGCGACCCGGAGCTGTACGCTCAGCTGTCGAACTTCCAGGACCAATACCGCACCCTGTTCAAGGCCCTGGGCTTCGAGCTGGTGTGCGACACCCGTGGTTTCTACTACTTCGTGCCGGACATGACCGCCGCGCAGGTCAACAAGACCGCGCAACGCCTGTCGCTGTTCACCTTCATCCTGGTCGAGCACCTGGCGGACCAGGGCCGCGACCCCATGGCAGTGCTGGACGGCGGCAGTATCGGCCGCGACGAGCTGCCCTCGTTGCTGGACAAGTACCGCGACCTGTTCCTGCAGGCCGAGGTGCAGACCGTCGACGAGCTTGAAGAGAAGATCCTGCGGCGCATGACCCAGCTGGGCTTCGCCCACGAAGAAGGCGGCATCTACCGCTTCCTGCCGCCCATGCACCGTTTCCTCGACGTGTGCCTGTCGGTGCAGCAGGACCGCGACCTGGCCGCCACGCTGCACAGCGACCTGCCGCTGCCGACCCCGGTATTGGTCGAGGAAGAAAGCCCCGAAGAACTCAACCGCACCGACGACCCGCTGGACCTCACGCCGTTCGAGGGCGAGGAAAGCGAAGAGGACGCCCTGGCCCGGGCCATCCGCGAAGAGCAACAGGAGATTGACGCATGAGCCAGGAACGCTACGGCATCCGCCGCTTTGCACTGCTCAACACTGCAGGCTACAGCCTTGGCCTGTTCCCGCTGGAGCACCCGCTGTCGGTCTACGGCGCCAACAACCTGGGCAAATCGGCGTCGATCAACGCGCTGCAGTTCCCGATCCTGGCACGCATGTCAGACATGAGCTTCGGCAAGTACAGCCTCGAGCAGTCGCGCCGCTTCTACTTTGCCAGCGACACCTCGTACATTCTCTGCGAACTGAGCCTGCCCCATGGCCCCCACGTGATTGGCGTGGTCGGCCGCGGGCCGGGCGGTGGTTTCGGTCACCAGTTCTTCGCCTACAAGGGCGAACTGGACCTGGCCCACTACCAGAAGAACGACACCTGCCTGCGCCAGAAAGAGCTCTTCACCAACCTCGAGCGCCTGGGCATAAAGGCTTACGAGGTCAAGCCCGACGAGCTGCGCCGGCTGCTTGTCGGCGGCCACACGTCGGTGCCGCTGGACCTGACCATGATCCCGCTGCGCTCCACCAGCGAGCAAAGCCTGAAAACCTTCCGCGCACTGTTCATCAACCTGCTGCACATGCGCGAGATCACTGCGGCCAAGCTCAAGCAACTGTTCCTCGATGCCTTCGAGCACAGCCTGCGCTCGGGCAGCGTTGACTACATCGCCGCCTGCGAAGAGGCCTTCCGCGACGTACGCCGCATGGAACAGGACTACAACGCCCTGGTCGCGGCCGGCCCGCTGGTCGAGGCGCTGGCGGGCGGCGTGGCCCAGCGTGACATCCTGCGCGGCAAGCTGCACCGCATTTCCCCGGTGCTCGACACCTTGCTGGGCACCTGGCAGGAATACGCCATGGCGCGCAAGGAAGAGCTGGTGATCCAGGCCGAGCACTACCGTGGCGAGCAGGACCGCCTGCAGAACGACCAGCGCGGCGGCACCCAGGAGCTGATGCGCCTGGAGCGCGAAATCACCGGTATCCAGCGCTGGCTGGGTGAGCTGTCGGTCCTCAAACACCGCTTTGCGCTGGTCGATGACGTGAAGGTGCTGGAGCAGCAACTGCTGGCAGCCAAGGACGCGCACGACGAACTGGCCGGTGCCCTGGCCCAGTCGCGGCAGTTCAGCGCCGAAGACCTCGACGAGCGTGTGCGCGACCTGGAAAAGCGCCTGAAGCAGGTCAAGCAGCAGCTCGACCATGCCGACAACAACAGCTATGCGCGCCTGCGCGAAGAGTTCTCGCAGCAGGACGTCGACCGCCTGATGCGCCTGTTCAACGGTGCGCTGTTCAGCCTGCCATTGGGCGAGCGCGGCATCGAGCTGGACGACAGCGACCTGTGGGTAAAGTCGCTGGAAGCGGTGCTCGACGGCTTCAAGGGCGAGCGCTTCGAGGCGCCGGGCCTGGCCATCGACCTGACCAACATCGACCCGCCGGCCCTGCAGGCCCTGGCCGACCGCGCCGCCCTGCGCGACCAGAAAGAGCGCCTGGAGAAAGAGCTGAAACAGCTCAAGACCCAGCAGGCCGTAGCCGCCGACCGCTCGGCCTCCAAGGCCCAGACCGAAACCCTGTATCAGGAAGTGCTGGACGCCCAGAAGGCCCTGGAAGACTACCGCCGCAGCCAGACCCTCGCTGCCGAAGAGCCGGAAAAACTCGAGCAACTGTCGCAACTGGAAGCCGCCCAGGACGAGCTCAAGCGCTCCAGCGACGCGTTCACCGAACGCGTCCAGCAACTGTCGGCCAAGCTGCAGCTGGTCGGCCGCCAGCTCGGCGACCTGGAGTCCAAGCAGCGCACCCTGGAAGACGCCCTGCGCCGCCGCCAACTGCTGCCGGCCGACCTGCCCTACGGTACGCCTTTCATGGAAGCCATCGACGATTCGATGGACAACCTGCTGCCGCTGCTCAACGACTACCAGGACAGCTGGCAGAGCCTGCAGCGCGTAGATAACCAGATCGAGGCACTGTATGCCCAGGTGCGCCTGAAAGGCGTGGCCAAGTTCGACAGTGAAGACGACATGGAGCGCCGCGTGCAATTGCTGGTGAACGCCTATGCGCACCGCACCGACGAAGCCCTGACCCTGGCAAAGGCGCGCCGCGCGGCGGTGACCGACATCGCCCGCACCCTGCGCAACATCCGCAGCGACTACGACAGCCTCGAGCACCAGCTGGCGCTGTTCAACCGCGAGATCAACAAGCGCCAGGTATCCAACCTGGAAAGCTTCCGCGTGGTGCTGGCGCCGAACAAGGAAGCGCTCAAGCATATCGACCAGATCATCCACAGTGCCGGCCAGTACGAGGAAGGCGAAACCCTGTCGGTATTCGACCTGACCCAGAGCGCCGAGCAGGACAACAAGAACGAAGAGGCCAAGGAGTACCTGGCGCGCCTGGTGGCGGCCAACCACAACCAACTGGGTTTGAAGGACCTGTTCGAGCTGGCGTTCGAGATCACCAAGGTCAACGGCCAGCCGGTCATCCATGCCGACATCGATGGTGCGGCGTCCAACGGCACCACCATGACCATCAAGGCGCTGACCAACATGTACCTGTTGCTGCACCTGATGGACCGCGACCTGGCCGGCCGTATTCGCCTGCCGTACTACCTGGACGAAGCGGCCGACATCGACGAGCGCAACCAGGCGGCACTGCTGGAAACCAGCCTGCAGCTGGGCTTCGTGCCGATTCTGGCGAGCGTAAAGCCCCAGGTATCGGCACGTGTGGCGATCGACCTGGAAGGTGGCAGCGGGCCGAATGGCATCTACATCGACGAGGCGGACTGGAAGTTCATCAGCCGCTTGGATGAGGTGAAAGCGGTTGTGCGTGAGGACCAGGCCGAAGAGTTGGCCTGAGGAACCTGGGGCCGCTTTGCGGCCCTTTCGCGACACAAGGCCGCTCCCACATTGACCGGCATATGCAGGACCTTTGTGGGAGCGGCCTTGCGTCGCGATGGAGGCCAAAGGCCTCCCGGCCATCTACCAGGCGATCACTGCGCCCAAGGCAAGATCGGAATCGCCGTCACCGCATTCTGTGGGCTGCCCTCGACGATGCGGTCGCTGTACACCAGGTACACCAGGGTATTGCGCTTCTTGTCGAGGAAGCGCACCACCTGCATGGTCTTGAACACCAGCGAGGTGCGCTCCTTGAACACCTCCTCGCCATCCTTGAGCTCACCCTTGAAGCTGATCGGCCCGACCTGGCGGCAGGCGATGGAGGCCTCCGCCCGATCGTCGGCAAGGCCCAGCCCGCCTTTCACCCCGCCCGTCTTGGCCCGCGACAGGTAGCAAGTCACACCTTCGACCTTGGGGTCGTCGAAGGCTTCCACCACGATGCGGTCGTTCGGCCCAAGGAACTTGAACACGGTGGACACCTGGCCGATTTCCTCAGCCCCGGCCAGCATGGGCAAAGCCAACGCGGCAACGGCAATCATCCTTTTCAACACAGCCAAACCCTCAGACCAGAACCAGGTTGTCGCGGTGCACCAGTTCTGGCTCCGCAATGTAGCCCAAGGTGCTCTCGATGGCATCCGAAGGCTGGCCAATGATCTTCTGCGCCTCCAGGGCGCTGTAGTTGGCCAGGCCACGGGCGACCTCTGCACCGTCCGGGCCGACGCACACCACCATCTCGCCACGGCGGAAACTGCCTTGCACGGTTTTCACCCCCACCGGCAGCAAGCTCTTGTTGGCCTGGCGCAGCGCCTGCACGGCACCGGCATCCAGCACCAGGGTGCCACGGGTTTGCAAGTGCCCAGCCAGCCACTGCTTGCGCGCCGCGAGCATGCCGCGCTCGGGTGACAGCAAGGTCCCCAGACGCTCGCCAGCCTTCAGGCGGTCGAGCACGCGCTCGATGCGGCCACCGATGATGATGGTGTGGGCACCCGAGCGGGCCGCCAGGCGCGCGGCGCGCAGCTTGGTCTGCATGCCGCCACGGCCCAGCGCGCCACCGGTGCCGCCGGCCACGGCATCCAGCGCCGGGTCGTCGGCACGGGCTTCGTAGATCAGCTGGGCCTCGGGGTTGTTGCGCGGGTCGGCGTCGAACATGCCATCACGGTCGGTAAGGATCACCAACAGGTCGGCCTCGACCAGGTTGGCCACCAGCGCCGCCAGGGTATCGTTGTCGCCGAAACGGATTTCATCGGTGACCACGGTGTCGTTTTCGTTGATGACGGGCACCACACCCAGGTCGACCAGGGTACGCAGGGTGCTGCGGGCGTTCAGGTAACGCTTGCGGTCGGACAGGTCGTCATGGGTCAGCAGGATCTGCGCGGTGTGCTTGCCGTGCTCGCCGAAGCTCGACTCCCAGGCCTGCACCAGGCGCATCTGGCCGATCGACGCAGCGGCCTGCAGCTCGTTCATCGCGCTCGGTCGCGAGGTCCAGCCCAGCTGGCTCATGCCGGCAGCAACGGCCCCGGAGGACACCAGTACCAACTCCACGCCCGCCTCACGCAGCGCGACCATCTGCTCGACCCAAACGGCCATGGCCCCGCGGTCGAGGCCCTTGCCATCGGCGGTCAGCAGAGCACTGCCAATCTTCACGACCCAGCGCTTGGCGCCCGTCACCTTGCTTCGCATCTTCTTCCAACCTATGTCGAATCTGTAGATACCGTGGATACAAAAACGCCGCTCCAGAGAGCGGCGTTTAGTGTACTGCAACCGGTCAGTCGCGCACGTAAATGATTTCCGGGCCGTCTTCGTCGTCCTCGAAATCATCGTCCCAACCGTCATCGTCGCCGATGTCGTGCACGCTCTTGACGCCGGTGCGACGCAGGGTGCGGGCGTCGTCCAGGGCCTGCAGCTGGGCACGGGCTTCGTCTTCGATGCGCTGGTCGAGGTCGGCCAGCTCTTCGGCGTAGGCCGGGTCGTTGGCCAGGCGGTCGGCGCGGTCTTCGAGGTAGCGCATCAGGTCGTGGCTGAGCTTTTCGGTGCCCTGCTTGGAGATGGCCGAAATCACGTAGACCGGACCGTCCCACTGCAGGCGCTCGACCACTTCCTGCACGCGCGCGTCGCGCTCGTCTTCCATGACCATGTCGGCCTTGTTCAGCACCAGCCAGCGCTCACGCTCGGCCAGCGACGGGCTGAAGCGGGTCAGCTCGTTGACGATCACTTCGGCTGCGTCGGCAGGGCTGCTCTCGTCCAGCGGCGCGATGTCCACCAGGTGCAGCAGCACGCGGGTGCGGGCCAGGTGCTTGAGGAAGCGGATACCCAGGCCGGCGCCATCGGAAGCACCTTCGATCAGGCCGGGGATGTCGGCGATGACGAAGCTCTTCCAGCGGTCGACGCTGACCACACCCAGGTTCGGCACCAGGGTGGTGAACGGGTAATCGGCCACTTTCGGCTTGGCGGCCGAAACCGAGCGAATGAAGGTGCTTTTGCCGGCGTTTGGCAGGCCCAGCAGGCCCACGTCGGCCAACACCTTCATTTCCATCTTCAGGTCACGCTGCTCACCCGGCTTGCCTGGGGTGGTCTGGCGCGGTGCCCGGTTGGTACTGGACTTGAAGCGCGTGTTGCCCAGGCCGTGCCAGCCGCCTTGGGCGACCATCAGTTTCTGCCCCGGGGTGACCAGGTCACCGATCACTTCCTGGGTGGAAGCATCGATCACGGTAGTACCGACCGGCACACGCAGGAACAGGTCTTCACCCTTCTTGCCGGTGCAGTCGGTGCTGCCGCCGTTGGCGCCGCGCTGGGCTTCGTGGTGACGGGTGTAGCGGTAGTCGACCAGGGTGTTCAGGTTTTCGTCGGCAACCATGTACACCGAGCCGCCGTCACCGCCATCCCCACCATTGGGGCCACCGTTCTCGATGAACTTCTCGCGACGGAAGCTCATGCAACCGTTGCCGCCGTCACCGGCCTTGACCCGAATAGATACTTCGTCAACAAACTTCATTAAAACCGCCTCTCGTCGGCAGACGAGCTGAATGACTCAAAAACATGAGGCTCTTGCAAAAATGAGCGCGGCGGCCCCGTACGACCGTAGAAACCAACGCCGGCAACCCAGACAAACAGCTTTGCAAGAGGCTCACCACAAACGAAAAAGCCCCGTCGCATGACGGGGCTTCTGGAGCGACGTCGCGATTAAGCGGCGACGATGCTCACGTAACGGCGCATGAACTCGCCTTTCTTCTCGAACTTGATCACGCCTTCGATCTTGGCGAACAAGGTGTGATCCTTGCCCATGCCAACGCCGTAGCCAGCGTGGAATTCGGTGCCGCGCTGACGGATGATGATGTTGCCTGGCTTGATAACCTGGCCGCCATACATCTTCACGCCAAGGCGTTTCGATTCTGAGTCGCGACCGTTACGAGTACTACCACCAGCCTTCTTGTGAGCCATGGTTCAATTCTCCAAATAAATTCAGGGGATCTAGGGGATTAAGCCTGGATGCCGGTGATTTTGATCTCGGTGAACCACTGGCGGTGGCCCATACGCTTCATGTGGTGCTTACGACGACGGAACTTGATGATGCGAACCTTGTCGTGGCGGCCTTGCGAAACGACTTCGGCCACTACTTTAGCGCCAGCAACAACTGGAGCACCGATGGTGACTTCTTCACCGTTGGCGACCAGCAGGACGCGATCGAAAGTCACGGATTCGCCAGTGGCGACTTCCAGTTTTTCGATCTTGAGGAATTCACCTTCAGCGACTTTGTACTGCTTGCCGCCGGTAACGATTACTGCGTAAGACATGGTATTTCTCCGATAATCCTGCTCACCCAGCGCTTTATATGATGAGTATTGGCTGGCATGGCTGCACAGGGCTGGAACGGCCCGGCGCAATTGCGTAAGGCAGGTGCTGCCCAGGAAGTTAGGGTGCGCGATTGTACGCAACCACGGTTTTGCTTGCAAGTGCCGCCCCCGGCCAGCTGGCACCGCGCCTTGACACACCGGGACCTGCGACCTAGCATGCCGCGCAACCTCACTGGAGCAGCCGATGCAACCCCAAACCTTCTACCGCCCGGTAGCTGATGATTTCAGCGCCGTCGACGAGATCATCAAGAAGCAGCTGACCTCGCGCGTGCCGCTGGTATCGAAGATCGGCGACTATATCACGTCCGCCGGCGGCAAGCGCCTGCGCCCCCTGCTGGTCCTGCTGTGTGGCAAGGCCCTGGGCCGTGAAGGCGACGACCTGCGCCTGCTGGCTGCCACCATCGAGTTCCTGCACACCGCCACCCTGCTGCACGACGATGTGGTCGACATGTCCGGCATGCGCCGCGGCCGTTCCACCGCCAATGCCCTGTGGGGTAACGCGCCGAGCGTGCTGGTGGGTGACTTCCTTTATTCGCGCTCGTTCGAAATGATGGTCGAGCTGGGCTCGATGCCGGTCATGCAGATCCTGTCCAAGGCCACCCGGGTGATCGCCGAGGGTGAGGTGCTGCAGCTGTCGCGGGTACGCGACGCCAGCACTACCGAGGAAGTCTACATGGAGGTCATCCGGGGCAAGACGGCCATGCTGTTCGAAGCTTCCACCCACAGCGCCGCGGCGCTGGCCGAAGCCACGGACGCGCAGCGCGAAGCCCTGCGAACCTTTGGCGACCACCTGGGCGTGGCCTTCCAGCTGGTCGACGACCTGCTGGACTACAAGGGCGACTCGCAGACGCTGGGCAAGAACGTTGGCGACGACCTGGCCGAAGGCAAGCCTACCCTGCCGCTGATCTATACCATGCGCGAAGGCACTGCCGAACAGGCTGCGCTGGTGCGCCAGGCCATTCAGAAGGGCGGCCTGGAAGACCTCGAGCAGATTCGCGTGGCAGTCGAGGAATCGGGTGCGCTGCAGTACACCGCAGAGCTGGCTCGTGATTACGTGAAGCGCGCCATTGCATGCCTTGAGGTGCTGCCGGCCAGCGAGTACCGCGATGCGCTGGTTGAGCTGAGCGAGTTTGCAGTCGCGCGCACGCACTGACAGACCGAGCCGCTTCTTCGCGGGCTTGCCCGCTTCCACAGGTTGATACCGACACTGTGGGAGCGGGCAAGCCCGCGGTTGCTTTTGTCCGGACATAATCCCTTCTGGAAAAATACCTTTTACAATGCGGGCTTTCTACCGCCCGTCTGTTTGTTTGAGGAACCGAAGTGAGCACTCTGCCACCCTGCCCGAAATGCAATTCCGAATACACCTATGAGGATGGCACTCAGCTGATCTGCCCTGAATGCGCCCACGAGTGGTCGGCCAGCGGCGATGCCGAGGCTGCCAGCGACGAGGTGGTGAAAAAGGATTCGGTCGGCAACATCCTGCAGGATGGCGACACCGTCACCGTGATCAAGGACCTGAAGGTCAAGGGTTCATCCCTGGTGGTCAAGGTCGGCACCAAGGTCAAGAACATCCGCCTGTGCGATGGCGACCACGACATCGACTGCAAGATCGACGGCATCGGCGCCATGAAGCTGAAGTCCGAGTTCGTTCGCAAAGTCTGATTACATGAATTCCGGCAATTGGCGCTTGCTATTCTGATAATAAGAATTATTCTCATTGGAATCGATTTCCAAGGAGAGTAGCCATGACTTATCTGATCGACGCCTGGCTGGACCGCCCTCACCCCTACCTGCGCATTCTTCATCGGGAAACCGGCGAAGTGTGCGCGGTACTCGAAGCAGAAGCCCTCGACGAACTGCGTGACCAGGGCGACCTGGACATGAGCGGGTTGAATTCGAGTGAACCGGGGGTATTGAAGGAGCTGGTGCGGAATCTGTTTCTGTTCTGCTATGCGCGGGCGTTGCGCCCCGGGGGAACGGATTGGAATTGAGGTTGGCAGCGCCGGCCTCATCGCTGGCAAGCCAGCTCCCACAAGTACTGCTAACGCGACACCTGTGGGAGCGGGCGAGCCCGCGAATGGGCCGCAAAGCGGCCCCGGCGATCTTACAGAACGTCGAGCAGCTCGACGTCGAACACCAGCACGCTGTGCGGCGGGATGCTGCCCACGCCTTGGGCGCCGTAAGCCAGCTCGCTCGGCACGTACAGGCGCCATTTGCTGCCTGCGTTCATCAGCTGCAGGGCTTCGGTCCAGCCAGCGATCACGCCGCCGACCGGGAATTCAGCCGGCTGGCCACGCTCGTAGGAGCTGTCGAACACAGTGCCGTCGATCAGGGTGCCGTGGTAGTGCGTGCGCACGTTGTCTTCACGGCTTGGCTTGGCGCCGTCGCCGGCAGTCAGCACTTCGAACTGCAGACCGGAAGCCAGGGTAGTGATGCCGTCACGCTTGGCGTTCTCGACCAGGAATTCCTTGCCCGCGGCAGCAGCGGCTTCGGCCTTGGCCGCCGCTTCGGCTTGCATCACTTCGCGGATGACCTTGAAGCTGGCCGACAGATCGGCTTCGCTGACGCGGCTGTCGGCGCCGTTGAAAGCGTCGGTCAGGCCGGCCAGGATCGCTTCCAGGCTGACGCCTGGTGGTGGGTTGTCGCGCAGCTGGCCGCCCAGCTGACGGCCAATGCCGTAGCTGACGCGGGTTTCGTCGGTGGACAGGTTGAGTTCGGACATTGTCGTGCTCCACTGCAGGGCGCAGTGCAGCCGCGCCCTTGATGAAAAGGGCGAGCAGCCTAGCACACTGGGCCGCCGCGAGCAGCTACCAGGCCGAAGGCTGCGCGCGCGAACAGCCCTGTACAACTCAGTGCTTGGTCAGCTTGTCCAGGTAGCCCATGCAGAACGCCGAAACCACGAAGGTCATGTGAATGATCACGTACCACATCAGGTAGTCGGTGGAGATGTTCTGTGCGTCCATGAACACTCGCAGCAGGTGAATGGACGAAATGGCCACGATCGATGCGGCCACCTTCATCTTCAGCGACGAAGAGTCCATTTTGCCCAGCCAGTTGAGCTTTTCCTTGCTTTCGTCGATGTCCAGTTGCGAGACGAAGTTCTCGTAGCCGGAAATCATCACCATCACCAGCAGGCCGCCCACCAGCGACATGTCGATCAGCGACAGGATCACCAGGATCAGGTCGGCTTCACTGAGGGCGAAGACGTTGGGCAGGACGTGGACCACTTCCTGGAAAAATTTCAGCGCCAGGGCCAGCAGGCCGAGTGACAGGCCGAAGTAGATCGGGGCGAGCAGCCAGCGCGAGGCATACATCGCGTTTTCGAGGATACGTTCCATGAAGTTCGGGACTCATCAGGTGACTAAAAAAGCGACGGCGAGTATAGCCAGCCACCTGTTGCAGCAAAAGCCCGATCCAGGCGACCACGACCCCCTGTAGGGCGGCCTTGCGTCGCGATGGGCCCGCAAAGCGGCCCTAGCGCTCGCTCAGGTCTCCGGATGGAACTGGTAGTCCCCCAGGTTCCGGCAGCGCTCGCCGTTGATCCGGCGCAGCTGCGCCTGCAGGTGCAAGCACCAGATCTGCGGGTCTTCTGCCACCTGGTACCCGTGCAGGGTCAGACTGTCGACGATGGCATGCAGCACCGACTCGGCCACCATTGGCCCATGGAACGGCCCCTGGGCCTTGATTGCAGAGGGTTGTTCACCGGCCATGCCGGCGGCGAACAGCAAGGTCCACATGCCGGTGTCGCCGGCCAATGGGCGGATGCTGCATTCGATGCGGGTCACCAGGCCCAGGCACTGGCGTGTGAGGCTGAGGTTGCGCATGGCCGCGTCCCCTCCAATGAGCCTTGTTCAGCCTGAAACCCTCAGGCTGTTTCCATCCTGAACGCTGTTCCTTCCTTAAGTTCCAGCATAGAAGAGCAAAACAGAAAGTTGGAAAACCGGCGCTGAACGGTAGCACATGGCCGCCAGCGCCGGTTTATTGACTTAGGCGGGCTTGGCCTGAGCGATGACTTCCTCAAGGCGCTCCTTTTCCGCCTTTTCGATCTCTTCCTCGCTGATCATCTCGGCAATTTCACGTAGGCGCTCCACCACCCGGGCGTTGACACTGCCCTCGGTGAACTGGCCCTTGTCATCCAGCACGCCGGCCTCTTCGCCCACCAGCAGGCTGAGCGCCTCGTCGGCCTGGCTGACGGCGTAGACGTGGAACATGCCGTTTTCCACAGCCTGCAACACACGCTCGTCCAGCATCAGGGTAGCCACGTTGGCACGCGGGATGATGACCCCCTGCTCGCCCGTCAGGCCACGGGCTTCGCACAGCCGGAAGAAGCCCTCGATTTTCTCGTTCACCCCACCCACGGCCTGCACTTCACCAAACTGGTTGATCGAGCCAGTAATGGCGAAGCACTGCTTGAGCGGTGTACGCGACAAGGCCGAGATCAGCGTGCACGCCTCGCCCAGCGAGGCGCTGTCACCGTCGACATAGCCGTAGGACTGCTCCAGGGCGATACTCGCGGAAATCGCCAACGGGAATTCCTGGGCGTAGCGGCTGCCCAGATAACCGGTGAGGATCATCACCCCCTTGGAGTGGATCGGCTGGCCCAGGTTGACCTCTCGCTCGATGTCGACGATACCGCTGCCGCCCGGGTATACCGTGGCCGAAATACGTGCCGGCATGCCGAACGCCGAATCGCCGACTTCCAGCACCGTCAGCCCGTTGCACTTGCCAATCGCCGCACCCTCAGTGTCGATCAGGATGATGCCGGCAAGCATGTCGTCCAGTACCCGCTGCGATACCCGGCCGGTACGAGTGGCCTTGGCCTTGAGCGCCCGCTCGATATGGCCGGCGTCAGTCATTTCGTCACCGGCCAGCTGGCGGATGAAGTCGGCTTCGCTGACCAGCTGGAACAGGTCGCCGATACGGGCCGACAAGCGCGACTGGTTCTCCGCCAGGCGTGCGCTGAACGTGGCCAGGCGCGCCACCGCATCGCTGGTCAGCGGCGCCATGCCTTCTTCGTTGGTGCGGGTGCGCAACAGCTGGGCGAATTGCTCCAGGTTCTCGTCGACCATGGGCATGTCTTCGTCGAAGTCGACCAGCACGCGGAACATCTCCTGGAAGTCCGAGTCGTGGTCCTGCAGTGCGTAATACAGCTGCCGCGAGCCGATGATCACCAGCTTGACATTGAGCGGGATCATCTGCGGCTGCAGGCTGACAGTAGCCACCCGGCCCAGCTCACCGATCGGCGATTCCATTTTCAGCTTGCGCGATTGCAGCGCACGCTTGAGCGCGTCCCACACGAAAGGTTCGCCCAGCATCTTCTCGGCTTCGAGGATCAGGAAGCCGCCATTGGCCCGGTGCAGCGCCCCCGGGCGCAACTGGCGATACGAGGTATACAGCGCGCCCTGGTCGGTGCTGTATTCGATGCGGCCAAACAGGTTGTCGTAGGTCGGATGCGGCTCGAACACCACCGGTGCGCCACCGTTGGCGTAGTGGCCCACGACCAGGCTTGGCGCGTATTGCTCTTCCAGCAGCTTGCGGGCAACGGCGTCGGTCTTGCTGTCATCAACCAGTTGCTCGACCACGGTGCGCAGCAGGTTCAATTGCACCGATTGCAGGTAGGCGCAGACCGCGGCGTTCTCGGCGTACTTTTCCGAAAGCGGCGCCAGCAGCGGTTGCAAGGCCAGGGTGATGGTTTCTTCGTTCAGCTGGCGCAACTGGTTGTTCGACTCGCGCTTCCATTGCGGCAGGCTGGCCAACTCCTCGTTCAGCTGCTCTTCGAGCTGGGCGATGTCTTCGTGGAACTGCTCGCGCACCTCTTCCGGCAACTGGGCGAATTCCGCTTCGTCCAGCGCCTTGCCATCGGCCATGGGGGTAAAGGCGACGTTGCTGGAGTCGCGGTACAAGGCCACGTCCTTCTCCAGCGACGCCCGCTCGATCACATCCAGGGCGCGGTCATAGCGCTGGTTGAAGGCGCGGTCGATGGCGCCCTTCTTCTGCTGGTACGACGGGTGCTCGAACACCGCCGGGAAGGTGGCCAGCAGGTTGTCGATCAGCCCGCCCATGTCGGCGATGAACTCGGTGGCGGTGCCGGACGGCAGCTCCAGTGCCCGCGGCTCGCGGGTGTCGTCGAAGTGGTTGACGTATACCCAGTCGGCCGGGGTCTGCTGGCGTTTGCCTTCGGCCTTGAGGTAGCGTTTGACGAACGAGAAACGCCCGGTGCCGGGCTCGCCCATCACGTACACGTTGTAACCAGGGCGTGGCATGGCCACGCCGAACTGCAGGGCCTCGACAGCACGCTCCTGGCCCAGGACTCCGCGAAACGGCTCCAGATCGTCGGTATTGGTAAAGGCAAACTGCTCGGGTGAGAAACGCCGGGTCAGGGCTTCAGGCGCAAGACGCAGGCGCGCAGCGACAGGATCGGGCATTGGGTTTCCTTACTTCGGCGGGGCAGATACGCAGCATTCTGGCGCTGCCCGCGCGCGCCTTGCAAGGCTCCAGGGGACTTTATATCGCCGCACCTCACCGCCAGAGCAGGTATTCGAACAGCAAATTTTTCGCAATCAACAACGCAACCTTTAGATCGTGCCTAAACTCCAAGCTGCGCGGGTGGGTGAAATGCTTTCCCGACCTGGCAACCGAGTTGCCAGAAAACACTGACCCTTGGTTATGACAAAGAGAAAAAAGCTATGAAACGGATTCTTCTGGGTACTCTGTTCACCGTGGTCTCGCTCAACGCCATGGCAGAAGCGCCAGGCGGCCCGAACTGCGGCTGGGGCAACATGCTGTTCGAGGGCCAGCGCGGCACGCCGGCTCACTTCCTGGCTTCCACCACCAACGGCACCTCTGGTAACGCCACCTTCGGTATGACCTCCGGCACCAACGGCTGCTCGACCAAGGCTTCGCTGACCTACGGCGGCAAGTCCTGGTTCGCCATGAACGGCATGATGAACGAGCTTTCCGAAGACATGGCCATGGGCCAAGGTGAAGCACTGACCACCTATGCCGTGGTACTCGGCGTGGCCCCGGAAGACCGTGGCTACTTCAACTCGGTCACCCACCAGCACTTCAACCAGATCTTCAGCAGCGCCGACGTCACCGCTGAAACTGTCCACAGCAACACCCTCGCTGTACTGAAGGGCGACCCACGCCTGGCCAAATACGCTACCGAGGCCTAAGCTGCAGCTCCCGCCCCTTCGGGGGCGGGTTTCGCCTTTTTCGGCATCGTTCAGAAGTAGTTGCCCGATATGCTCAAACGCTTCGCTGCCCTCGCGCTGTGTGTCTGCGCCCCTGTTCACGCCGCCCCTGTGCTGGATCAAGGCCGCCTCCAGCAACTGGCCAATACCCCCTACTGGATTGCCTTGGGCCATTACGAAACCGCCAAGCTCGGCGGCTGGCGCAGCTATGTGGACGATGACGCGTTCTTCCTGGCCAAAGACGGTGCGCACCACCCCGACCAGGAGCTGCAAGCCACGGTGCAAGCCCTGTACGCACCGGCCAGCCTCGGCGACAAACATGCCCAGTGCGTATTCCCCGCACGCACCCGCTGGCTGCGTGAGCAGCTGAATTTGCAAGGCTTGCCACAACCGGACTGCCAGGCGTTCAACACCTGGTACAAATCGGTCGACCCGCACAGCGCCGCGCTGATTTTCCCGGCGGCCTACCTGAACAGCCCCTCGTCGATGTTCGGCCACACCCTGCTGCGCATCGACCAGTCCACTACCCGCAGCGACGACACCACGCTGCTGAGCTACGCGATCAACTTCGGCGCCTACATCGAAGGCAGCGACAACAGCATCCTGTATGCCTGGAAAGGCCTGATGGGCGGCTACCCGGGGCTGTTCGCGCTGATGCCCTACCAAGAGAAGCTCTCCGAATACCGCAGCCTGGAAAACCGCGACCTGTGGGAATACCAGCTGGACCTGACCCCACAGGAAACCGGGCGCATGGTCGAGCATGTGTGGGAACTGAAGCAGATCCAGTTCGATTACTTCTTCTTCGACGAAAACTGCTCGTACCGCCTGCTGGAACTGCTACAGGTGGCCCGCCCAAGCCTGGACCTGACATCGCAGTTTCCGCTGACCGCGATCCCCACCGACACGGTCAAGGCCGTGAAACAGTCCGGCCTGGTCGCCAGCGAAACTTACCGCCCTTCGCGCGAACGTGAGCTGCTGGCCCGCGCCGAGCCGCTGGACCACAACGAAAAGCAACAGGTGCTGGCGGTCAGCGCCGACACCGCGCAACTGCAGAGCCCTGCGTTCAAGGCGCTGCCCCGCGAGCGCCAGGCGCTGGTGCAGGACGCCGCCTATCGCCTCGAGCGCTACCGTGCCAACGGTCAGGAACGTGACCCGGGCCAAGCTAAGCGCAGCTTCGAACTGCTGCGGGCGATCAACGGCAACCCGCCCCCGCCGCTGCGGGTAGAGCGCCCCGGCCTGCCCGAAGACGGCCATGATTCACGTACCTGGCAACTGGGGGTGGGCACCCGCGAAGACCGTGCCTACGCCGAGTATGGCCTGCGCATGGCCTACCACGACCTGAACGACAACGCCTATGGCTTCCCGCTGGGCGCCCAGATCGAAATCCTGCAATTGAAGGTGCGCCAGTACGAAGGCAACGACTGGCAGGTACAACGCCTGGACTTGGCCACCATCCGCTCGCTGACCCCACGCAACGCCTTGCTCAAGCCTTGGTCATGGCAAGTGGCTGGCGGCCTGGAGCGGGTACCCGGCAAGCATGATGACGAGGTGCTGGTAAGCCATGTGAATGGTGGCGCCGGCGGCACCTGGCAACTGGCCGATGGCTTGCTCGGTTTTGCCCTGGGCACGGTGCGGGTCGAACACCACAACGACTTCGCCGAATTCATTGCCCCGGCCGCGGGGTTCAATGGCGGGCTGCTGTGGCGCAACGGGCTGGGCAACATGACCCTGGAGGCCAAAGGTGATTACTTCACCAATGGCGAAGTACGTCGCAGCCTGAGCCTGAACCAGCAATGGGAAATCAGCCAGAACCTGGGGGTGAGGTTGAGTGCTTCGCGTGAGTTCAGCCACCTGGCCACTGCGCAGAATGAGGTGATGCTGGAGCTGAAGTGGTACCACTACTGAAGATTGCGGGTTGCCTGCACAGGCAACAGTGTGGCCCGACCAACTCTTTGACACTGTTTTGACACCAACCCGACAAATCGCCACCTAGACTTGCCCCTATCGACGGGAGGGTCAGGTGGTTATGTCGCGGTACTGGTTCGGCGTGTGCATTGCGTTGTTGCTGTCAGGTTGTGAAACCACCCACGAGCAAATGCTCGCCAACGGCTATCCCCCTGCCTATGCCGATGGCTTTCAGGACGGTTGCAGCAGTGGCCACCAGGCCGCCGGCACCATGGCCGGCGACTTTCGCAAGGACGTACCCCGCTACCTGCACGAGCGCCAGTACGAAACCGGCTGGGACGATGGCTTTCGCCAGTGCCAGGCCATGCAGAACACTGAAGAGCAGCGCCAGTACCACGAGCGCTTCTGGGACCAGCGCGACCGCGAGTGGCAGCAGGAAAAGGACCGTGGCGCCGCCAAGGCCTATCGCCACGACTGAGGTCGTTAACGGACATTTCTTTAAACCTGCGGCCTGCCATGATGGTCTTCTGCACAAGGAGGCCTTGCATGAGCCGAGCATTCGTCAATGAGGACCAGGCCGCCGCCCAGGCCGATCAACCGGTAGAGCGGCGCGTCAGTGAGCAACCCAACTATGTGACCGCCAGCGGCCTGCGCCAGTTGCAGGAACGTGTGGCCGAGTTGAATGCCTTGCGCAGCGACCTGCAGGCGCAGGGCGAGCGTGTGGACAAGCAGCGGCTGGCCGATACCGAGCGCGACCTGCGTTACTTCAGCGCGCGGGTGCAGAGCGCCCAGGTGGTACCGCCCGCGACGTCGCACAGCAAGGTGCAGATTGGCAGCCGGGTACGCTTTGTCGACGCGCAAGACCAGGCGCATGAGGTACGGCTGGTGGGCGAGGATGAGGCGGATGCCGGGCGCGGCCTGATCAACTGGGGGTCGCCGTTGGGGCGGGCTTTGCTGGGGGCGGGGCCGGGAGATGAGGTGGTGTGGCAGCGGCCGGTTGGGGAATTGGTGATCGAGGTGACTGACGTGATCGCTGAAGGGTGAGGTGCCTTGTATCGCGACGGGCCGCAAAGCGGCCCCCTGCGATCCCGGATCAAACCACGCCCTGAGCCAACATCGCATCTGCCACTTTGACAAAGCCGGCGATGTTCGCACCTTTCACGTAATTGACCCGGCCATCCGCCTCTTCACCATAATGCACGCAAGCATGGTGGATCGATTGCATGATGTTGTGCAGCTTGCTGTCCACTTCGCCGGCAGTCCACAGCAGGCGCATGGCATTCTGCGACATTTCCAGGCCAGACACGGCCACACCGCCGGCGTTGGATGCTTTGCCCGGGGCATAGAGGATGCCGGCTTCCAGGAAGATATCCACCGCTTCCAGGGTGGTCGGCATGTTGGCGCCTTCGGCCACGCAGATACAGCCGTTGGCCAGCAAGGTACGGGCGTCTTCGGCGCCCAGTTCATTCTGCGTGGCGCATGGCAAGGCGATGTCGCATGCCAGGCTCCAAGGGGTCTGGCCCTTGCGGAACTCCAGGCCGAACTGCTCGGCCAGCTCGCTGATACGGCCCCGCTTGACGTTCTTCAGCGCCATCAGTGCTTCCCACTGGGCATCGGTCAGGCCGGCTTCGGCATACAGCGTGCCTTCGGAGTCCGACATGGAGATCACTTTGCCGCCCAGGTCCATGACCTTGCGCGCGGCATACTGGGCAACGTTGCCCGAGCCCGACACCGCCACGCGACGGCCGTCGATGCGCTTGTCCTGGCGCTTGAGCATTTCCTCGGCGAAATACACACAACCGTAGCCGGTGGCTTCGGGGCGAATCAGGCTGCCACCGTAGGTCATCCCCTTGCCGGTCAGTACCGATGTGAACTGGTTGGCAAGCCGCTTGTACTGGCCAAACATGAAGCCGATTTCGCGGGTACCCACGCCGATGTCACCGGCCGGCACGTCGCAGTCGGCGCCGATGTGGCGGTACAGCTCGCTCATGAACGCCTGGCAGAAGCGCATCACTTCGGCGTCGCTCTTGCCTTTGGGGTCGAAGTCCGACCCGCCCTTGCCACCGCCCATGGGCAGCGAAGTCAGGGAGTTCTTGAAGACCTGCTCGAAGGCCAGGAATTTCAGCACGCTGAGGTTGACCGAGGGGTGGAAGCGCAAGCCGCCCTTGTACGGGCCGATGGCGCTGCTCATCTGGATACGGTAGCCGCGGTTGACCTGCACTTTGCCCTGGTCATCGACCCACGACACGCGAAACAGCACCGCACGCTCCGGCTCGACCATACGCTCCAGAATGCCGGACTGCAGGTAATGAGGGTTGGCCTCAAGGAAAGGCCATAGCGTGCGCAGCACTTCTTCCACTGCCTGGTGGAACTCGGGCTGGCCTGGGTCTCGCTGTTGCAGGCGCAGGAGGAAACTGTCGACAGATTCGATCATGGTAGACATCTCACCGAAGATTTTGGACTTATTGGTTTTTCGGGAATGTACCAAGAAGCAATCGCACCAGAACAGGGCGACATGTCGTTTTTTTGAATTTATTTGGTGCTTTTTATATAAGTGTATACAAAAAAAGCCGCAATACTGACCTTCAAACAGCTAGGCCCGTAAACGTCAGGCACAAAAATGGGGCCACCAAGGGCCCCATTCCTGTGCATCAAGACACTGGCTTATTGGGCCAGTTTCTTGTGCCGTACCCGGTGCGGCTGGGCAGCAGCGTCACCCAGACGCTTTTTGCGGTCGGCTTCGTACTCGGTGTAGTTACCCTCGAAGAACACCACGTTCGAGTCGTCTTCGTACGCCAGGATGTGGGTCGCCACACGGTCCAGGAACCAACGGTCGTGGGAAATCACGATCGCGGCGCCCGGGAAGTCCAGCAGGGCTTCTTCCAGCGAACGCAGGGTTTCCACGTCCAGGTCGTTGGACGGTTCGTCGAGCAGCAGGACGTTACCGCCCTCCTTCAGCGTCAACGCCAGGTGCAGGCGACCCCGCTCACCACCGGACAGGTCCTTGACGAACTTCTGCTGGTCGCCGCCTTTGAAGTTGAAACGGCCAACGTAAGTGCGCGACGGGATCTCGTAGTTGCCGATCTTGATCATGTCGGAACCGTCGGACACCTGCTGGAACACGGTCTTGCTGCCGTCCAGGTCTTCGCGGCTTTGGTCGACGCAAGCCAGTTGCACGGTTTCGCCGATTTCGATGCTGCCCGAATCCGGCTGTTCCTTGCCCATCAGCATGCGGAACAGGGTGGACTTACCAGCACCGTTACCACCGATCACGCCGACGATCGCGCCTTTTGGCATGGCGAACGATAGGTTGTCGATCAGTACGCGGTCGCCATAGCCCTTGGTGACGTTCTTGAACTCGATGACCTTGTCACCCAGGCGTGGGCCGGCCGGGATGTAGATCTCGTTGGTTTCGCTACGCTTCTGGAATTCCTGCGACTGCATTTCTTCGAAGCGCTGCAGGCGGGCCTTGGACTTGGACTGGCGGGCCTTGGCGCCTTTGCGCACCCATTCCAGTTCCTCTTTCATGGCCTTTTCATGGGCGCTTTGCTGCTTGGACTCCTGCGCCAGGCGCTCGGACTTGGCTTCCAGCCAGCCCGAGTAGTTGCCTTCGTACGGGATGCCGGCGCCACGGTCCAGTTCCAGGATCCAGCCAGCGACGTTGTCGAGGAAGTAACGGTCGTGGGTAATCGCCACCACCGTGCCCGGGAAGTCGTGCAGGAAGCGCTCCAGCCAGGCCACCGAGTCGGCGTCCAGGTGGTTGGTTGGTTCGTCGAGCAGCAGCATGTCTGGGGCCGACAGCAGCAGGCGGCAAAGGGCCACACGGCGCTTCTCACCACCGGACAGGTGCTCGATGCGGGCGTCCCAGGCCGGCAGCCGCAGGGCGTCGGCAGCGACGTCCAGCTGGCGCTCCAGGTTGTGGCCATCGGCGGCCTGCAGGATGGCTTCCAACTTGGCCTGTTCGGCGGCCAGCTTGTCGAAGTCGGCATCTGGTTCGGCGTAGGCAGCGTACACCTCGTCCAGGCGGGCCTGGGCGTCCTTGATCACGCTGACCGCTTCTTCGACCACTTCGCGGACCGTCTTGCTCGGGTCCAGTTGCGGTTCCTGGGGCAGGTAGCCCACGTTGATGTCGGGCATCGGACGGGCTTCGCCGTCGAATTCCTTGTCGACGCCCGCCATGATCCGCAGCAGGGTCGACTTACCGGCGCCGTTCAGGCCGAGCACGCCAATCTTGGCGCCTGGGAAGAATGACAGGGAAATGTTCTTGAGAATTTCCCGCTTCGGCGGCACGACCTTGCTCAGCCGATGCATGGTGTAGACGTATTGAGCCAAAACCAAGCCCTCTAATCAGGTAAGTAAAGACATCGACGATCGCCCTGGCGCGCTGACCAGGGAGATGTGTGTTTGGGTGTAATTGAACAAAGGCGACCATTCTACGCCATCGCACGGCGTTTCATAGGCGGGGCGATGGTGGGCAGGGAACGGTGTGATCTATGGGGAAATGTGTTGCCTGTGGCGGCCCCTTCACGACTTTAGCCGCGAAAGGGGCGGCACAGCTGCCGAGATGGCTCAGACGTGACGCTGCCGGGCCTTGCCACGCGGCAACCGGCAACGGTCACCCTGCTCGGCCAGGCGCGCGGCCCAGGCAGACTTCACGCTGAAGCCACTGCTGCGGGCAGGCTGCTGCTCGGCAACATTCGCGGGTTTGGCGGCCGCAGGGGCAGTGCTGACCACCTTGGCTGCAGGCTTGTGGGCCGCAGCCACTGCCGGCGCTGCCGCCTTGGCGGTCTTGCGCAGTTCAGCCAGCGACGGGGCCTTGGGCTTGGCCGAACTGGCCGCTTCAGGTTTGCTCAGCGAACGCTGGCAAGACTTGCAGGATACGTCCTCGGTCACGGCAGTGCTGACAAGGGTCTGACTGCTACGCCCACAGGCGGAATCGAGGCCATTGGAGGAAAAGTGAGTAACCAAAAGCGAACATCTCCGATGCGTTGTCATGTAAAGCGGGCGGCATTCTCGCACAGGTTGCAGGGGCTTGCCGAACCGGCGGGCAGTCGCCATCGGTCCAGATGGCTGGCACTTTGCCATAATCGTAGGCATGCTAGCCGGTTTCGGGTGTCCGGCCTTATAGTGCGCCACCACGGTGTGACTGCCGGACATCGGTACATGCCGTGCACGTTTCGTCCCTGCCATCGCCAGCCCAATCGCAGGATCAGCGCTTGATCAATCTTACTCACCCGTCGTCACTGCGTTCCGCGCCTGAAGCATCCGCCTCTACCCTGCGCGGGTCGATCAAGGGCACGTTGGCGCTGCTGGCCCTGATCCTGCTGGGCCTGCTGCTGTGGCAACTGTTCGCCCAGTTCAACCACACCCAGGCCGACCTGCGCGCGCAGAGCCTGGATGCCAGCGTGGAAATGGCCGACCACCTGAACCTGAACATGGCGTTCAAGGCCCAGCAGGCGCTGAATGTGGTACAGCCCTACATCAACCCGCCGACGCCCGCAGCCATGCCCAGCCTGGTGGATACCCTGCGCCAGCGCCTGCCCGACCTGCAAAGCCTGGCCTGGCTGGACAGCACCGGGCAGTTGCGCGCCGACAGCCTGGCCGGCAGCCCGGACCGGCAGTGGCTGGACGAGTTGCTGGCGCTGAACCAGGGGCGTGCGTACTTCTTCACCAATTCGCCCGACAACCACACGCTGTACATGCTGCTGCGCCAGGCCACCGAGCAGGAACGCGGCTACTGGCTGCTGCGCCTGTCGCCAGACTACTACCGCGAGCTCACCCTGCACCTGGACACCGGCACCCACCCGTTATGGCTGCTGGAAAACAGCCGCACCGGCGAAGTGCTGCAGCGCCATGCCCCCACCGCTACCAGCGATGACCCGCTGCAAAGCGTGATGCTGGCCTTCATCGACAACAGCACCTGGCAACTGCGCGGCCTGTTCGACGCCAAGCTGATGCAACAGAAGCTGCTGCCGGCGCTGATCGGCAAATGCCTGCTGGTGCTGTTTTGCGCCCTGCTGCCGGTGCTGGCCCTGATCAACATGCGCCGACGCCAGCGTGCGCTGCAGGAAGACCGCCGGCGCTACCAGGAAATTTTCGAAGGCACCGGCGTGGCCCTGTGCGTGCTCGACTTGTCGAGCCTGCCGGGCCAGCTGGACCGCTACCACCTGCGCAACCGCGCCGCACTCAAGCACAGCCTGGCCCTGGATCCAGGCCTGCGCCGGTCCCTGCTGCTGGAACTGAAGATCACCGAAGTCAACCAGGTGGCCCGCCAGTTACTGAACATCGACTGCCATGAAGGCGCCTGGCAGCGGTTGATCGACGGCACCGGCGATGGCCGCGACAGCATCGGCATGCAACTGATCGACGCGCTGATCGAACAGCGCCAGGTGCTGGAGCTGGAAGTACGCCTGCCGTCACCGCTGGGTGGCGAGTTGCACCTGTGGTTGATGGCGCGCCTGCCGCAACAACGGCGTGACTACCAGGCGGTGATCCTGAGCATCAGCGACATCACCAGCCGCAAGCAGGTCGAACTGTCGCTGCTGGAGCGCGAAAGCTTCTGGTCCGACGTGGTGCGCACCGTACCCGACCAGCTGTACGTGCAGGATGTGCTCAGCCAGCGGATGATCTTCAGCAACCGCCACCTCGGCCAGACACTGGGCTACGACCGTACCGAGCTGGCACACATGGGCGAGCGCTTCTGGGAACTGCTGCTGCACCCCGAAGACGCCGCGCACTACCAGGCCTTGCGCCAGCAACAGCGGAACAATGGCCACGACCAGCAATTGCACTGTCAGTTGCGCTTCCGCCACCGGGACGGCAGTTGGCGCTGCTACGACATCCGTGAGCAGGTACTGACCCGCAACGCCGAAGGCCTGGTAACGCGCATCATCGGCGTTGGCAAGGATGTCACCGTACAGATCGAGGCCAGCCAGTCGCTGCGTGACAGCGAGCAGCGCTACCGCATGCTGGCCGAAAGCATCAGCGACGTGATCTTCTCCACCGACAGCCTGCTCCAGCTCAACTACGTCAGCCCGTCGGTGCAGAGCGTGCTGGGCTACCAGGCCGAGTGGATCTTCACCAACGGCTGGCAGTCGATCATCGCCAACCCGGCCCAGCTCACCGGCATCTACAGCCTGATGGAGCGGGTCAGCAAGGCCATGGGCGACGCCGAGCAGTTGGCCCAGCTGCGCAGCCAGCTGCCGACCCAGCTGTTCCTGTTCGACTGCCTGCGCGCCGATGGCCGCAAGATCCCGATCGAACTGCGCCTGGTGCTGGTGTGGGACGACGACCAGCGCTTCGAAGGTGTGCTGGGGGTCGGCCGCGACATCAGCCAGCAGCGCCGCGCAGAAAAAGACCTGCGCATGGCCGCGACGGTATTCGAGCACTCGACCTCGGCGATTCTCATCACCGACCCGGCCGGCTATATCGTCCAGGCCAACGAAGCGTTCAGCCGGGTCAGCGGCTACGCCGTCAGCGACGTGCTCGACCAGTTGCCCAGCATGCTCACGGTCGACGAACAGCAGGAAAGCCACCTGCGCTACGTGGTCAAGCAACTGCACCAGCGCGGCAGCTGGGAGGGCGAGGTGTGGCTCAAGCGCCGTGACGGCGACCACTACCCGGCCTGGGTCGGCATCACCGCAGTGCTGGACGATGAGGGCGACCTGGCCAGCTACGTGTGCTTCTTTACCGACATCAGCGAGCGCAAGGCCAGCGAGCAACGCATTCACCGCCTGGCCTACTACGACGCCCTCACCCACCTGCCCAACCGCACGCTGTTCCAGGACCGTTTGTACAACGCCCTGCAACAGGCCGAGCGGCAAAAGGCCTGGGTGGTGCTGATGTTCCTCGACCTCGACCGCTTCAAGCCGATCAACGACTCGCTTGGCCATGCCGCCGGCGACCGCATGCTCAAGGACATGGCCTTGCGCCTGCTGGCCTGCGTGGACGACGACGACACCGTGGCGCGCATGGGCGGCGACGAATTCACCTTGCTGCTGCAACCGCGCGCGACCCGGGAAATGGCCTTGAACCGTGCCATCCATGTGGCCGAGAACATCCTTGCCAGCCTGGTGCGGCCGTTCGTGCTGGAAAACCGCGAGTTCTTCGTCACCGCCAGTATCGGCATCGCCCTCAGCCCGCAGGATGGCAGCGAGCTGAGCCAGCTGATGAAAAACGCCGACACCGCCATGTACCACGCCAAGGAACGCGGCAAGAACAACTTCCAGTTCTACCAGGCCGAGATGAACGCCAGCGCCCTGGAGCGCCTGGAGCTGGAAAGCGACTTGCGCCACGCCATGGAGCAGAACGAGTTCATCCTGTACTACCAGCCGCAGTTCAGTGGCGATGGCAAACGCCTGACCGGTGCCGAGGCGCTGCTGCGCTGGCGGCACCCGACCCGCGGCCTGGTGCCGCCCGGCGACTTCATCCCGGTGATCGAGGAACTGGGCCTGGTGGTGGATGTGGGCGACTGGGTGCTGCGCGAGGCCAGCCGCCAGCTCAAGGCCTGGCACAAGGCCAAGGTGCGGGTGCCCAAGGTCTCGGTGAACATCTCGGCGCGGCAGTTCTCCGATGGCCAGCTGGGCACCCGGATTGCCACCATCCTCGAGGAATGCGGGCTACCGCCGGCGTGCCTGGAACTGGAACTGACCGAGAGTATCCTGATGCGTGAGGTGAACGAGGCGCTGCAGATACTGGCCAGCCTGAAGAACCTTGGCCTGAGCATTGCGGTGGATGACTTCGGCACCGGCTACTCGTCGCTGAACTACCTCAAGCAGTTCCCTATCGACGTGCTGAAGATCGACCGAACCTTCGTCGACGGCCTGCCCGAAGGCGAGCAGGACGCGCAGATTGCCAGGGCGATCATCGCCATGGCCCACAGCCTGAACCTGGCGGTCATCGCCGAGGGCGTGGAAACCCACGAGCAGCTGGAGTTCCTGCGCGAGCACGGGTGCGACGAAGTGCAGGGCTACCTGTTCGGGCGCCCGATGCCGGCGCATCAGTTCGAGGCACAGTTCGCCAACGAGACGTTGTTCATGTTCCATTGACGCTGCCTGCACTGGCCTCATCGCAACTATTGATTCAGGAGGACCTTGTGGGAGCGGGCGTGCCCGCGAACACCGGCGTAGCCGGTGCCAGCCACCGCGCCGGGTTCTTCGCGGGCGGGCCCGCTCCCACACCGACCGCACCAACTTCCAGCCATGTGCCAACCTGTGGGAGCCGGCTTGCCGGCGATGGGGCGCAAAGCCCCCCAGAAACCGGACTTCAAAGTCAACTCCAACCCCCGCTCAGCCCAGACACGGCGCGGGATGCAACATGAGACCCATTGGTCCGCGACTTGACGCCACTTCATATGCCAGCCGCGAATCAATCGGTTAGAATGCCCCCCCAAACTACCCCGATCCTTGAGGACCGCCATGTTCAGCCGTGATTTGACCATTGCCAAGTACGACGCCGAGCTCTTCGAAGCCATGCAGCAAGAAGCCCTGCGCCAGGAAGAGCATATCGAGCTGATCGCCTCGGAAAACTACACCAGCCCGGCTGTCATGGAAGCCCAGGGCTCGGTGCTGACCAACAAGTACGCCGAAGGCTACCCGGGCAAGCGCTACTACGGTGGTTGCGAGTACGTCGACGTCGTCGAGCAACTGGCCATCGACCGTGCCAAAGAGCTGTTCGGTGCCGATTACGCCAACGTTCAGCCGCACGCTGGCTCCCAGGCCAACGCTGCTGTCTACCTGGCCCTGCTGTCGGCCGGTGACACCATCCTGGGCATGAGCCTGGCCCACGGTGGCCACCTGACCCACGGTGCTTCGGTAAGCTCCTCGGGCAAACTGTACAACGCCATCCAGTACGGCATCGACGGCAACGGCCTGATCGACTACGACGAAGTTGAGCGCCTGGCTGTCGAGCACAAGCCGAAGATGATCGTTGCCGGCTTCTCCGCCTACTCGCAAGTGCTGGACTTCGCCCGCTTCCGTGCCATCGCCGACAAGGTGGGTGCCTACCTGTTCGTCGACATGGCTCACGTTGCCGGCCTGGTTGCCGCTGGCGTGTACCCGAACCCGGTACCGTTCGCCGACGTGGTCACCACCACCACGCACAAGACCCTGCGCGGCCCACGCGGCGGCCTGATCCTGGCGCGCAAGAACGAAGAAATCGAGAAGAAGCTGAACTCCGCCGTGTTCCCTGGCGCCCAGGGCGGCCCGCTGGAGCACGTCATCGCCGCCAAGGCCATCTGCTTCAAGGAAGCCCTGCAGCCTGAGTTCAAGGCTTACCAGCAGCAGGTCGTGAAAAACGCCCAGGCCATGGCCGAAGTGTTCATCGAGCGTGGTTTCGACGTGGTGTCCGGCGGTACCCAGAACCACCTGTTCCTGCTGTCGCTGATCAAGCAGGAAATCTCCGGTAAAGATGCGGACGCTGCCCTGGGCAAAGCCTACATCACCGTCAACAAGAACTCGGTACCCAACGACCCACGTTCGCCGTTCGTCACCTCGGGCCTGCGTTTCGGCACCCCAGCCGTCACCACCCGTGGCTTCAAGGAAGCCGAGTGCAAGGAACTGGCTGGCTGGATCTGCGACATCCTGGCTGACCTGAACAACGAAGCGGTGATCGATGCCGTGCGTGAAAAGGTCAAGGCCATCTGCAAGAAGCTGCCGGTTTACGGCAACTAATCGCTGCTCGCCAGAGGAAAACCCGGCTCGAGGCCTAATGCCAGTCAGTTAAGTAATTAAGGGCCGCTTTGCGACCCTTCGCGGGCACGCCCGCTCCCACAAGGGATCGCGCATTTCTTGAGTTCAGCGCCAAACGTGTGGGAGCGGGCGTGCCCGCGAAGGGCTGCAAAGCAGCCCCAGTAACGCTTAACTGACAGGCATTAGGCTCAATGCCGGGTTTTTTTGCGCGCCGGATTTACATATGACTTGCGGCGCAGCACGTTCGCGCTTCGCCGCATTGCAAGACCGGCGCTGCCATTTTTTTTCAGCAGGTAGCGCCTTGACCAGAGACCAACTCGAAACCCGGCAAACGCTCATCTACTTCGCCACCGTGCTGGCGGCCTGCGTTTTCGGCCTTTTCGCCGGTGCGGGTGCTTCAGTGCTAGAAGTGCTGATCACACCCGCCATCGCCGTGCTGATGTACGCCATGTTCTTGCAGATACCCTTTCTGGACCTGCGCGCGAGCCTGGCCAATCGACGCTTCATGGTTGCCTTGCTGCTGGCCAATTTCGTGCTGGTGCCCTTGCTGGTGTGGGGCCTGACGCGCGGGCTGACGGGCCAGCCGGCCTTGCTGGCAGGCGCCCTGCTGGTACTGCTGGCACCTTGCATCGACTATGTGGTGGTGTTCACACACATGGGCAAAGGCGATGCGCGGCTCATGCTGGCCGCCACCCCCGTGCTGTTGCTGCTGCAACTGCTGCTGTTGCCGTTTTACCTGGCGCTCATGCTCGACGATGGCCAGCCGTTGAACCTGGCGATAGGGCCCTTCGTGCAGGCGTTCATGGCGATGATCGTCGTGCCGTTGGCCTTGGCCGTGTGGACCAGTGCCCTGGTCGGCAAGTGGCGGGGGGTGAGCCGGTGGAACGATGCCTGGGCCTGGATGCCCGTACCGGCGATGGCACTGGTGCTGTTCGTGGTGATCGCTTCACAGATCCGGATCGTGTTGCACGACCTGCCGCAACTGCTGCCCGTAGTGCCGGTTTACCTGGGCTTTGCGCTGGTGGCACCGGCCATCGGCTGGGCAACAGCGAGGCTGCTGGGCTTGCCGGCACAGCAGAAGCGCGCCGTGATGTTCAGTGCGGCGACGCGCAACTCGCTGGTGGTGTTGCCGCTGGCGCTCGCCTTGCCAGAGCAGTGGCGCACGCTGGCGGCAGCGGCGGTGATTACCCAGACATTGGTCGAGCTGGTCTGCGAGCTGGTCTACGTGCGGGCGATTCCGGCGATCGCCCGCACGTAAACGGCATCAGCTCACCACGTGCAGGTAATGCAGGTGGCGCTCGTACTGGTCGAGGATGTCGCCGATCACATCCTCACGGCTCCAGCCCATCACATCGTAGTCCTGCCCGCCTTCGCGCAGGTACACCTCTGCCCGGAAGTATTTGCGCGCATCGCTGTTGTCATCGGCGTCGCGCATGACGAAGCTCGGCGTATTGAATGCCCGGGGGCGTACCTCGTACTTGAAGCGCCCTTCACCGGCATGGGAAAGCTCGAGCGTGATGCGGCCGTCGTCACGCTCGTCCACGGTCACCTCATAGCCCTGTTTGCGCAGTTCCTGGGCCACTTCTTCGCATGCGGGCTTGACCACGTCGGCGATGAAGCGGGTAACGTGCGCCCTGCGCGGCATCATGGCGATGTTGCGCAAGCGGCGCTGCCAGCCGCCGTGGTTCTGACGGCCCTGCCGCTGACCTGGCAGTGCCTGGGTGCGCAGCCCACGCCGTGTGGCGTCCAGCCCCAGGGCCTTGAACAAACCCCAGATGGAAAACAGCAGGATGATCGCGAACGGCAAGGCGCTGGCAATGGTGGCCGCCTGCAATGCTTTCAGGCCGTTGGCCAGCAGCAGGGCAATGGCCACCGCGCCCATGGTGACCGACCAGAACACGCGCTGCCAGAGCGGTGAATGGCCCCTGCCGGAAGACGCCAGCATATCCACGACAAGCGCACCCGAGTCGGCCGAGGTAACGAAGAACACGACCACCATCAGCACTGCCAGCATCGAGATGGCCGTAGACCAAGGGAAGTGTTCGAGGAACGCGAACAAGGCCAGCGAGCTGTCCTGATCCACCACCGTGGCCAGGTCCTTGACACCGCCGTGCAGGATCATATGGATGGCCGAGTCGCCAAACACGGTCATCCACAGCAACGTGAAGCCGGCCGGGACGAACAGCACGCCACACACGAACTCGCGAATGGTGCGCCCACGGGAAATGCGCGCAATGAACAGCCCCACGAAGGGCGACCAGGACAACCACCAGCCCCAGTAGAGCAAGGTCCAGCCGCCAATCCAGTCGGTAGGTTCGTAGGCAAACAGGTTGAACGTCTTGTTGACGATATCGGACAGGTAGGCCCCTGTGTTCTGCACATAGGCCTGCAGCAGGAATACCGTAGGGCCTACCGCCAGCACGAAAAGCATCAGGACCACCGCGAGGCCCAGGTTGAGCTCCGACAGGATACGGATGCCCTTGTCCAGGCCGCTGGCCACCGACAGCGTGGCCAATGCACAGGTAACGGCAATCAGAATGACCTGCACCGAGGTGCTGATCGGAAGGCCGAACAACTGGTTCAGCCCACTGTTGATCTGCAGCACACCGTAGCCCAGCGAGGTGGCGACGCCAAATACCGTGCCCAGGATGGCGAAGATGTCCACTGCATGGCCGATAGGGCCGTAGATACGCTCGCCGATCAAGGGGTACAGCGCCGAGCGCAGGGTAAGCGGCAGACCGTTGCGGAAACTGAAGTAGGCCAGGATCAACGCCACGATGGCGTAGATCGCCCAGGCATGCAGCCCCCAGTGGAAAAAGGTGATGTTCATGGCTTCGCGGGCGGCGGCCACCGTGTTGGGGTCACCCACGGGCGGGTTGATGAAGTGCATCACCGGTTCGGCCACACCGAAGAACATCAGGCCGATGCCCATGCCGGCAGAGAACAGCATGGCGAACCAGCTTTTGTTGGGGTAGTCGGGCTCGCTATGGTCCGGGCCCAGCTTGATGTCGCCGTAGCGGCTTACGGCCAGGAAGACGACGCTGATCAGCACCAGTGCGACGGTGAGGATGTAGAACCAGGCTGCATTGGTGACGATCCATTGTTGAACCTGCTCGAAGACGCTTTGGGCATGCGCCTGGAACATTGTGGCGTACAACACCAGTAACAGCACCAGTACTGCACTGGTGAAAAAGACAGGTGGGTTGATGGTGCTCCTGCGTTTCTGGTTTTCAGGCATAGGCGTTACTCCTTCGGGCGTTCAGCGCTGCGCTCCATCACTGGGCAGTCCGAACACGACTGCCCGTGGCGCATGATGCATGGAAGATGCTGAAACCTTACCGTCAGTTCCAGCAATTCCAAAACTTAGCCGCTTCGCTTGCCGTACAGAAGCCTTTGAACCTGTCAGCCGAGGTTACGCTTCAGCTCGGCAATGTGCTCGGGGCCGATGCCGCAGCAGCCGCCCACCATGCTGGCGCCGCGTTCACGCCAGTCCTTGGCCCAGGCAAGGTAGCCCGGTGGGTCCAGGTCTTCACGCAGCTCGTCCAGCCCATCGTTGGCGGTAGCCTCTTTGGGCTGCGGGGGGAAGGCGTTGGCGTAGGCACCGATGGCCACCCCTGCCCCTTGCTTGTCGATAACGGCACGGGCGACGTCAATGGCCGCGCCGATTACTTCCGGCTGGCTGCAGTTGAACAGCACCGCTGCGGCGCCCAGCCCGACTACCGCTTGCACGGCATCAGCCACCGGCTCACCGGAACGCAGGCGCGGCACCGTATCCACGTCCTCGTCCTGCAAAGTGAACGACACCCAGAACGGGCGGCCGTCTTCGGGCAGGTGCGCATGGATGGCACGTACTTCGGCGATGGCGCTCTGGGTTTCGGCCAGCCACAGGTCAACGTGCGGCGCCAGGCCGGCGAGCAGCGGCTTGAGGACTTCTTCGACCCGCTCAGGTTGGAACAGGTCAGGGCGGTAAGAGCCGAACAGCGGTGGCAGCGAACCCGCTACCTTGACCGGGTGTGCAGCATTATCGGCGGCATGACGCGCCAGCTGGCCGGCGGTATTGGCCAGTTGCTGGCCTTCTGTAGCAAAACGTTGCTCGCCAATGTGGAACGGCACGACCGCATAGCTGTTGCTGGTAATGACCTGGGCACCCGCGGCAATGAACGCCGCATGTACACCTACCACGGCCTCGGGCGCCTCGGTCAGCGCCAGCGCCGACCATTCGGGCTGGCGAAACGGTGCGCCGCTGCGCTGCAGTTCACGGCCCATGCCCCCGTCGAGAATAACCATCGCGCGCTGTGTCATATAACTACTCTGAAGGTGGTTATGAATAAAATTCATTATGAGAGAAAGGTTTATAACTATTAAATACACTTTCTCTTTTTTGGCAAACTTTTCAGGTATGTACATGCGCTTTTCTACTGTGCTCGGCGCGGGCCTCGTGTTGCTCGCCACTGCGTCCCAGGCCCTGGCAGGCACCACGCTGGAGCGGGTTGAATCGCGCAAGGAAATGGTCAACGTGTTGATGGAGAGCTACCCGCCGTTCTCCTTCCTCAATGATCAGAACCAACTCGACGGCTTCGACGTGGATGTGGCCAAGGCTGTGGCCGACAAGCTTGGCGTGAAGCTGCGCCTGGAAACCCCGTCGTGGGACGTGATCGCCGCCGGCCGCTGGAGCGGCCGCTACGACATCTGCATCTGCTCGATGACGCCCAGCAAGGCGCGCGCCGAAGTGTTCGACTTCCCGGTGGAGTACTACGCATCGCCGGCAGTGATCGTGGTCAATGCCAAGGATGAGCGCATTCATGGGGCCAAGGACCTGGATGGGCGCAAGGTAGGCTTGACCAGCGCCTCCAGCTACGAGAGCTACCTGAACAAGAACCTGGTGATCGAAGGCAAGGAAGACCAGAAGATCGACTACCCCTTCGACTTTGTGCAAATTGCGCCTTACGACACCGACAACGTCGCTTTCCAGGACCTGGGCCTGGGCGCGGGCGTGCGTCTGGATGCCATTCTTACCAACCTGGTGACCGCGCAGCCGCGCCTGACCCAGGACAAGCGCTTCAAGCTGGCCGGTGCCCCACTGTATGAAGAGCCCAACTCGGTGGCCATCGAGAAAGGCGACCCTGAATGGGATGCCAAGGTGCGCCAGGTGTTTGCCGAACTGAAAGCCGATGGCACGCTGGCCAAGCTGTCGCAGAAATGGATTGGCGCCGACATCAGCAAATGAGCACCTTCCCTTCTTCCCCCAAGCCCGCGGCCAAAGCCACGGGCGCCAGCCTGTTCGGCTTTCGCACCCGGCTGCTGCTGACCTGGCTGGCGCTGTTCGGTCTGTTCGTGGCGTTCTTCCTCAGCTTCGACCTGAAGTTTGCGATCATTGTGGAGAAGTTCCCCAACCTCGCCGGCTTCAAACTGGGCCCTAACGGCTTTTTGCAAGGCGCAGCGCTGACCCTGTTCCTGTGCCTGTGCTCGATGGTGGTCTCGGTGCTGCTGGGCTTTGCCGCAGCCCTGGCGCGCTTGTCCGGCAGTGCGGTGCTGGTCGGTATCGCCAGTTTCTACACGTCGTTCTTCCGCGGTACGCCGCTGCTTATCCAGATTCTGCTGATTTACCTGGGCCTGCCACAGGTCGGCCTGGTGCCCGGCGCAATCAGCGCAGGCATCATTGCGTTGTCGCTGAACTACGGCGCGTACCTCAGTGAAATCTTCCGCGCCGGCATTCTCGGCGTGGCGCGCGGCCAGCGCGAAGCGGCGCTGGCGCTGGGCATGCGCCCGCCGCAGACGTTCTGCTACATCGTGCTGCCCCAGGCCATGCGGGTGATCATTCCGCCCACGGCCAACCAGTTCATCTCGATGCTGAAGGATTCATCGCTGATTTCGGTGATGGGGGTGTGGGAAGTGATGTTCCTGGCCCAGTCGTACGGGCGCTCCAGCTACCGTTACCTGGAAATGCTGACTACCGCGGCAATCATCTACTGGGTACTGTCGATTCTGCTGGAGCTGTTGCAAGCGCGCCTGGAACGGCACTTCGGCAAGGCGTACCAGCGCTGAGCAGTGCCTGGGCGCAGCGGGCACATGCAAGAACGGTCGCCCGAAGGCGACCGCTGGTGGGTGGGGCGACAGTCGGCTAGTCCTTGCTGACGGCGTCCTTCACATCGCCCACCACTTGTTAGGCTTCACCCTTTTTCTCCTGCACCTTGCCCTTTACCTCCAGCTCGGTATTGCCAGTCGCTTTACCGACGGCTTGCTTGACCTTGCCAACCACTTCGTTGGCCATGCCTTTGACTTTGTCAGACGTGCTGCTCATGGTTTTTTCTCCTTCAACGACATCCGTACATGTGGGTTGGGGTTACACCAGTGAAACGGGCAGACCTGGGCGGGTGATCACACATTCACGACCCGGGTCTTGCGTGACGACAGGGCGAAGCGGCCTGCCACAACGCTCAAGGCAGCGCCAAGCAGCAGGGTTACCAGCGTGCCCCAGGCGGCTTTGGACACATTGCTGGCCGCTACCTGGGCAGCTTCACGCGCCTGTTGCTCTGCCTGGTCTTTCAGCACCTGCACCTGCTCGGCGGCTTGCTGGTAGGCACGGGCATAGTTATCCACGATCTGCTGGGCCTCCTGCTGGCTCTTGCCCGTGCGCGCCGCCACGATGTTGACCAGGGCCTGCTTGTCTGCCGCGCTCAGCGCAGGCTCACCGGCCTTGCGTACCCGGTCGAACCATTGCTTGAGCTGGTCAACGGCCTGGGTCGGGTCCTCGGCGGCAATACGGCCCGCCGACTCACCCTGCGCCTGCGCCTGATCGGCCTGCTGCTCCAGGTTCGACGGGTTCAGTTCGGCCTTGCCGGACTGCTGCAGGGTCTTGTTCAGCTCCGCTTCCAGGCTGTCCCAGTCGAGCGAAATGCCCTGCTTACCCAGGCGCTCTTTGATGCCTTGGCCGACTGCCGGTGCGGCCGCAGCCACACCATCCGCGGCAAGCGACAGGCCTTTACCGGCAATATTGCCGGCAGTGCCGACCACGCCCCCGGCCAGCGAAGCCAGCAGCCAGGTCGCCAGCAATGTGGTCACCGTCCAGCTCAACAGGCCATGCAGGCCACCGCGGCCCGGCGCCGTGCGGCCGGCAACCCAGGCACCGGCGGCGACCGAAACCAGGGTGCTGACGAACAACCACACCCCCGCACCTGTGCCAAAGCCACGCAGCGGGTTGCCATCGGCCATCGCGTCAACGGCTCCGGCCCCGATGGCGGTGCCCAGCACACTGAGTACCAGGTAGGTAGCCAAGGCAATGGCCCCCCCGGCGAAAACTGCACTCCACGACACCCGCAGCGGGCTCACGGCATTTGCCGGGGTGCTTACATAGGCTTCAGTCATCTATGCATCCTCGTCAATGGGAACTGGCTGCACCGGCCACGGGTGCCTGATGCAACGTCATGGCCAGTTTGCGGGTCCCATGCAAGGGTGTATTGATGCATCTGCCCCACCCGCACTAGTGCATTGGCACCAATCTGCCGGTGCCTGCTGCGTTTATGCTCAACGCCAGTCACCACACCAGCCATTACCGACCGGGGGACGCCCATGAGCGACGCCGTGCTTGCCCGTGAAACCAACCGCCGCCAGCTGCAGCAGATAATTGCCGGGCTTTCGGATGGCGTGATGCTGCTGGAAGTGGACCAGACGATCATCTGGGCCAACGAAGCCGCCCTGCGCATGCACGGGGTCGACAGCCTGGAACAGCTGGGCGGGGACGCCGAGGGTTATCGCCAGCGCTTTGCCCTGCGCTACCGCAACAACCATCCACTTGAAGCCGACCAGTACCCCATTGCCCGCGTGGCGGCGGGGCAAGTGTTCAGCGATGTCGTGGTCGAGGTTTCGCCGGTTGGCGATGAGGAGGCGCGCAGCCGGGTACACCGGGTGCGCAGCATGGTGCTGGAAGACAGCAAGGGCGAGGCCGAATCGTTGGTGCTGATACTGGCCGACGCTACCGAGTGGGCCAGCGCAGAGCAGCGCTTTGAAAAAACCTTCAACGCCAACCCTGCCCCCGCCGTTATCTGCCGCCTCAGCGACTTGCGCTTCATCAAGGTGAACCAGGGCTTTCTGGAAATGACCGGGCATGTGCGGGAAAACGTCATTGGCCGCTCGGTGTATGAAGTGGACGTGCTGGAAAACGCCGAGCGCAAGGAGTTGGCGATCGAGCGCCTGATAGAAGGCGCGACCATCCCGCAGATGCAGGCCGAGCTGCGCTTGCCAGAAGGCGGCACCAAGCTGGTGATCGTGGCCGGGCAGCCGCTGGACATGCACGAAGAGGATTGCATGCTGTTTTCGTTCACCGACCTGGAGCCCCGGCGCAAGGCGGAGAACGCCCTGCGCCAGAGCGAAGAGCGCTTTGCCAAGGCGTTTCGCCTGAGCCCGGTGCCGACCTTGCTGTGCAGCGCCGACAAGCAGCAACTGATCGATGCCAACGAAGCGTTCCTCGACAGCCTGGGCTACACCGCCCAGGAGCTGATCGGGAAAACCGTGGCCGAAATCGACTTCTTCGCCGACCGCGGGGTGGCAGCGCAGGTGTTCGATGCGCTGGAAAAGAGCGGGCGTATCGAGGCGCTGGATGTGAAGCTGCGCAAGAAAGGTGACGACCCGCTCGACTGCATGCTGCAAGCCGACACCGTGAGCCTGCTGGACACCCCGTGCTACCTGCTGGTGCTGATGGACATCACCGAGCGCAAGCGCTCGGAGCTGGAACTGGTCGAGGCGATCGAGACCGTCATGCAGGATGCATCGTGGTTCAGCCAGACCTTGATCGAGAAGCTGGCCAATGCCAAACGTATTAACACCGGCCGGTTGCCCGATGCCTCGTTCACCGACCTTACCCGCCGCGAGCGGGATGTGCTGGCGCTTATCTGCGAAGGGCTGGCCGACAAGGAGATTGCGGCGCGCCTGAACCTGGCGCTGAACACGGTGCGCAACCACGTGGCAACGGTTTATTCCAAGCTCGATGTGCACAGCCGCAGTGAAGCGATCGTGTGGGCGCGGGAACGGCGTTTGTTCAGTACCTAATGGGTTGTTCGCGGCTGGGCCTGGCGCTGCCGCTGCCAGGGCCTACCCTTGACAGTATCCCGGTTGACCGCAAATACTCTGGGCAGATTCATATAGATGACCAAATAACAAGGTGAATCGTTCCATGACCGCACTCCCCGTCCCGATGCCTTTGCATGCTGGCCAGCCCGCACATTTGATTGCCCTGCCTGCACCTTCTGTTCGCCGCTGACGCGCCTGCCCAACCGAGACTCCTTGCATGACTCCCTTAGATATTCAGCTGTTGCTGACCGCCCTGGTCAGTGTTCTGGTGCTGGTGGCGCTGATCGTATCGCGCCTGAAGATGCACCCGCTTCTGGCCCTGCTGGTGGTGTCCATTGGCGTGGGCTTCGCGACCCATATGCAACCCGGCAGTATCGTTTCGCACCTGCTCACCGGTGCCGGCAAGACACTGGGTGCGGTCGGGGTGGTGATTGCCCTTGGCGCCATGCTGGGCAAGATCCTGGCGGATGCTGGCGTTACCGAACAGGTCGCCGATGTGATCCTCAAACGCACCCCCGACCGCCTGATCCCCTGGGCGATGATGCTGGTGGCCTTCGTCATCGGCATCCCGATGTTCTTCGAGGTGGGCCTGGTGATCATGCTGCCGTTGATTTTCAGCGTGGCACGCAAGCTGGAGGGCAAGGCGCGCTTCAAGGGCTCTGCCTATGTGTACGTGGGTGTGCCAGTGATTTCCGCCTTGGCGGCCATGCATGGCATGGTCCCTCCGCACCCTGGCCCACTGACCGCCATTGCCGTGCTCAAGACCTCGGTTGGGCCGACCATGCTTTACGGCTTCCTTGCCGCGATCCCTGCCATGGTCCTGGGCGGCCCGTTGTACGGCATGTTCATTTCCCGGCGCATGAGCACCCGCCCCGATCAGGCACTGCTGGACCAGTTCACCCTGGCTGAGCAGGCCGACGGCCAACCCCGCCCCGGTGTATTGATCGGCATGCTGGCCGCGCTGCTGCCGGCGATCCTGATGCTGGTGCATGCCGTTGCCGAAATGCTGCTGCCCAAGGGCAATGCGCTGCTGGAATTGGCCAGCTTCCTTGGCAACCCACTGATCGCCATGCTGCTGGGCGTGCTGTTCGCAGGCTTCAGCCTGGTACTGGCGCGCGGTGGCAACGCCGAGCAGTTGCGCGATGCGCTGGGCAAAAGCCTGAAGCCGATTGCCTCGATCATCATGATCATTGCCGGCGGCGGCGCTTTCCAGGAGATGCTGACCAGCGCCAAGGTTGGCGATGCCATCGTGCACCTGACCCAGCAATCGGCATTCCCGCCGTTGATTCTGGGGTGGCTGATCGCCATGCTGCTGTCGGTGTCTACCGGCTCGGCCACCGTTGGCATCGTCGGCGCTGCCGGCCTGCTGGCCCCCTTGGCAGGTGCCGACCCCAGCCTGAACCTGCCCTTGCTGGCCCTGTCCATCGGCTGTGGTTCGCTGTTCTTCAACTATGCCAACCATGCCGGTTTCTGGATGGTGAAAGAGTCGTTTGGCATGACCATGGGGGAAGCGACCAAGACCATCTCGGTGGTGCAGTCGATCGTGGCGGTGGTGGGGTTGATCGTGGTGTTGGTGCTGAATGCGGCGGTTGCGGTGGGCTGAGCCGGGTGAGCGGGTGAGCCAGTTATCCTGGCTCACATGCCCTGGCGTCAGTAGCCGCGCTCCCTCAGCTTTTCTGCCAAGGGCGGGTAGTAGATTTGGCCAATCTCATCCGCAGCCCACCACGCCCAGTGCAACAGGCAGAGCGTAATGCCCCCCAGCACCAGATAGCCCTCCCAGCCAATCAGCTCGGTGACCTGATGCATCAAGCCAGGCAACTGGTAATGCGCCCCGACATTGGCGTTGGCAATGGCCATCACTACCAGCCCGAATACCAGGACACCGGCCTGGTAGCGCTGCTGACGCCACACCTCCCGTTGCTGGCTCTTGCTGCGCCAGTAGTTGAACAGGAACTCATTGCCTTCACGAAGGCTGTGCTCTTTCAAGGCGCTATAGGTCACGTGATTGTGCAGCAGGGAGTAATCGCGCCGGCTCTGTAGCCAGTGCCAAGGGATGTAGGAACCAAGCATGACCGCGACCTGCGCAAGCACTGGAACGCACACCGACACGGCCAGGCAAAACACCACGACACTCACAAAGATCCGCCCGATATTCCCCCAGACCGTAGCCATGTCCCCCGAGAAATCCAGCAGAGTGGTCCCCAGGGCTGTCATGAAAGCCATATCCATGAACAGGCACACGTAGGTGAGTTTCAGGGCCCAACGCACCTCCCAGGCTTTCTCGAATACTGCCCCCGGCAGCCCGGCGATAGGGTTGGTTGTTTTCAGGCTGTCTCTGTTCTGATCCATGCAAAATCCTCGGCAGTTGGCATTGGCCAGTGAATGGTTACTGCAAAGTGCTGGCAGCGCGCCTTGCCTGATTACCATGCCCGAGAGCGGCGCAAGCGTTCCACTCAACTTGAGCCATTTGCTATTCCCTTGCGTCGCCACCTCACCCTGTAGGAGCGGCCTTGCGTCGCGATGGGCCGCAAAGCGGCCCCACTGCCAGCCTCGGACGCGCAGTTCATTACCCGCTATGGCGTCAGTCTGGTGCTGTTCGAGCTGGCCTGCACGGGCTGGGCTGTGGCGGTTTAAGACCTACACCTACCCCGTTGGCGAAAGCCAGATCCCGAAGACCCACGCGAACATGGGCGATGCCCTCAGCCCTGATCACACGCCGGGTTAGCTGCATACCGCACCCACCCCGCAACCTCCGCGCCACCCCCCACCCGATCCTTGGGATGAACACGCCCTTCACTGACCGCCACCTCTGCAAAATCGAACGGGCTCATCCCTTCGATACACGCAACGTTCACCCCATACTGGTCCGGCGAGGAACGCCGCTGGTGGAAGGTGTAGATGCCGCATTTCGAGCAGAAGTAGTGCTTGGCTTCCAGAGTGTGGAACTGATAGAGCGTCAGCGCCTCTTCACCTTGGGTGACCGTGATATCGCCCAGATTGACCGACACCGCCACCGCCCCGCGCATACGGCACAGCGAGCAGTTGCACCTGCGTGCGGTGCGCAGACCATCGGTCAACCGCAGTGAGAAACGCACGGTGCCGCAATGGCACGCTGCTTGGTAGACAGGGCGGTCATCGTTGTTTTCATCCGTCATGGCGTTTCTCCCGTTTGAAAGGCCAGCTTGCCGGACTGGCCGCAGATGCCCGAACACAGGGGCTACCGCTATCGGGCTGGCCAGTACCGCGCCCCATGCAGAAGCGGTCAGGCTAGGTATAAGAGAAAATAATCAGCGCGGTGGCCAAGAGGATGTGAATCACCAAAAGGCTCACCAACAATCGCCTCATGCTTGAGGGGAAACGTTTGACTTCATCGAAGTCAATCACCCCCCTGCGCAGGAAGATGCTAGGCATGGCCAGCACCATGGAGATCAAACCCGTACGCATAACCTTGCCCAAAAGACCTGCATGTTGAAACGTAATCTTATTACCGGTCACGAAGCTACAGCGCGTTAGCAACGACTCGTAGTATTCAGTGTATTTATGTGCGATGAAACACTGCACGACCATCGCAAGCATCATGGGTGCAAGAATCAGAATCGCAATGAGTCCAGGCTCAATTTCATTCACTCCGATACCTCGCCGTACAAAAAGTCACCAAACATTTCGCCCGCCTTGCCCCCTCCATCTCCGAGGACTTTACCGCCCACTGCTCCTCCGACGACAGCACAAGCCAGCGCACCAGGGCCGCCTGTACTGACGCCCAGAACAAAGGCACAGATACCGGTCCCTGCCATACCTCCCAGGAAGGCGAGTCAGCGAGAGTGCAGGACGATGCACGGTGCGCGGCGTTTGAATCGAGCCGGCCAGATCGAGCGCTGGGTTTTGAGTGATCTGCCGCGCCCGCTTCGCACCCCGCATGATCGTGGAGAGATAGTTCTGCACACGCAGCGCAACATCCATGGTGCCGCGACCCTTGATCCGCTGAGTGACCTCAAGCAGATCATGGGTGTCGAGTTCAGCAATAGGCCGCTGGCCAATCAGTGGAAACACATGGGTGCGTAACCTGCTCAGCTCCCGCCTAAACATTTCGAAATGCTACTCCAAGGCAACGGTTTCAAAGAGAAGGCTCGCCCGCTGGGCAGCAATCTTGGCCTTCTGCTTTTCTTCCATCGGATCAAGGTTGTCGAGCAACAGAGCCTTGGCCTCATCGCGCTTGGTCCTCGCGACGGCCAACGAAACGATGGGGTACTTGCCGATGATCAGAGTGCCTTCCTTGCCGTTGGGTTTGAAATACCGCAGCCGCCAAGTCTTCGAGCCACTGGGTGCGACTTAAAGGTACATGCCGCCCGCCGTCGAACAGTTTGTAGGCCCGATCACGCGGTTTGGCCGTGCGGCATTTGAGGTCGCTGAGCGGGATGGCTAGGCGTGCCATAGGGGCGCGTTCTCCACTCAGGAAAGACGCTGTACCCCAAAAAACACCCCCGGTTATTGGGGATTTAGTTGGTTCCCGACGGAGGGTCTTGTAGACGAAAAACCGGCCAGAAGAGTAATGCCTGTCAGTTGAGC
>NZ_AEWE02000021.1:0-2469 GCF_000190455.2 Pseudomonas sp. TJI-51 | reverse complement strand
GGGGCGTGCCCGCGAAGGGTTGCAAAGCGGCCCCAAATTATTTGACTGACTGGCATTAGCCATAAGGCCGGTTTAGAGGGCTTCCAAAGCATTCCGCGGAATGCAGTGGAGCTGGATGTGGTGCGGAGACAGGAACCTAACATGGTGTAACTACGCCAGTAAAACCTGGGCTAGCTGACCCACAATGACAAAACGTATCCCTAAACGTATCCCTAAACATAAATCCACCGCCCTATGCATTACCTAGGCCCTGATCCACCAGTTGCCAGTCCCACTGGGGACAAAGACTCATCCCACTACCTTCAGCTCACGAATGCTGCGCGATTGTGTTGGATCGGATAGTGTTTTGCTCCCCCACATGGAGTCCTCATTCGATGGCCCGAACCAATCCCCCAACGAACCAAGCATCTGTTCCTCCTATTCGTGTTCAGAACATCCAGAAAGGAATTGAACGGTTAGGTGAACGCATCAATGAGCTTCAAGCTTTCGATCTGAGTAGCCTTCGCCAGGGTCCAACCGCTGCGCTTAAAGGGTTAGAGGTGTCGATCAGACAGACCCTGGAGCGGTGTTTTGGTGAGAGCTCTACGACTTACAGGGACTTAGAAAGTGCTGCCGTTCTCTCGTGGCGACCAGGTATGGTCAGGAGAGGCGCGCCGTCCCCAGACTATGAAGGTCGGATGAGAAAAAACTTCGAACGGTCTATAGCGCTACTCACCCAAGGCCAGCGGTCGCTCGAGGAAGACTTAGCCGACTACCAGCAGAAGCAGGCCGCTCCCCTTTCAGACCATAGCGCACCGACAGCGCTGTCCAGACAAGTTTTTGTAGTCCACGGCCACGACGATGGGTCTCGCGAGATGGTAGCCCGCTTCCTAGAGAGAATCGGCTTTGACGCCATCATCTTGCATGAGCAGGCCAACCAAGGCCGGACCGTGATCGAGAAGGTGGAGAGATACGGTGGGGTGGGATTTGCTGTAGTCCTTCTCACCCCCGATGATGAGGGTTGCGTCAGAGGTGGTACGCCTACACCCCGTGCTCGCCAGAACGTGATTTTGGAGCTTGGGTATTTCATTGGTCGCCTGGGACGGGGAAGGGTCTGTGCTTTGAAGCGGGGATCGTTGGAAATTCCTAGCGACTATGCGGGTGTAGTGTATGAATCGCTTGAGGGAAACTGGAAGCAGGCACTCGGAAGGGAGCTCGAAGAAGCAGGGTATGAGTTAGATTGGAATAAAGTCATGCGTGCATGACCGAGCCCAGCCGGCAACCTCACAAGCTATCGGACGGCCCCAGCATCTGGGGCCCTAACCGAAACGTTACCGAGGCTGCAAAAATCAGCTTGCCTGTTCGAGAAACTGCACATTTTCACTGAGTTTACCTTGTTAACCAGTTCACTAACCTGGCCAACCTTCCGCTAATAAAAAGCCGCGGGTTTCCTGCCCCGTATCTCAACGCATCTCTCAGGGTCCCCGGCAGCTTCTAGGATCGGGAAGGGGGAATTGGTTCGGCCGCTGAAGCCACCCTCAACTAGGGGGCATGGGGTTGCTAGATAAATACAAATCCAAATCGGTGTAACAGGTGTAATGGGTGTAACGATATTGCGCAACTTATTGTTTTTAAAGGATAAAACAGCGATACACGCTCATGCACTCTTCTTGCTCTAGCGGTGTAACAACAGCCCCCGGTGTATCACTCGTTGGCGGCTATCGACCCAAAGCTACCGCTGCCGATAGGGTGCAGTCGGCCAGAAGCAAACATCAAAGATCTTCTGATAGGATTAGCTACGGCTGACCAAAAACGATGCACCGCGAAACTGAGCTTCTTAAAGTCGGTGGTGAAAGGTTCACTCAGCGAGCCACATCCAACCAAACTGGGATGCGATTCAATAGATGAACGAAGACGAATACGAACGAGCTGTAGAGACAGGCCTTCGCAACAATGAGGTTATCAAGCTTGTTCATAATTACTGCTCTCATGCCCGAGTGGTCAACCGTGGCGGAGTGGGCTTGATTGCGCAAATGACAGGTCTTCCGATAGGAATGCTTGGCGTCGATTGTGACTATGCACATGCGTCTGGAATGGCAGGCTGGGATCTTGAGCCTAGTGCTATTGATTTTTATGATCGCAATTGCGCTCATTGCGACAAGCGCTTGGCGGTTCAGATGCCAAATTTGTTGATGCTAGTTGATGAGCGTGACCGAGCCGTAGAGAGGCATAAGAAGGCCCAAAGGAAAGCACAAGCTCAGGCTGAGTCAGCCCACAGGGCAAGGATCGCACAGAGGGCTGCTCTAAGAGTCGGGCAAAGCGCTGCATGCTGCTCTCTTCTTGACGACCTCGACACGCTCGATGCCTGCCCATCGGATGAGGTCAAGACGCGCATCGTAGAGACAGCCAAGCTTGCACCTGAAATATTCACTACTCCGCTGATTGATTATTTCTTTGAACTTGCAACATCTAGGGAATCTCCGAACAAGC